>JBLIKS010000117.1:0-8180 GCA_047635555.1 Candidatus Azotimanducaceae bacterium | reverse complement strand
CGGTGACTCAACAGCCCACTCGACGAGTGACACCTCGACGACCTTCGCGACCTGTTCAGCAGGAATGATCGCCTCGGTCACCACAGGTGCTTCGGACGCGGGCGCACCGGGGTCGGAAATGGGGACCAGAATCTCGGGCTCGCCAGGGTCAGATTCAGGCTGCTGGGGGGTTTCGCCTTCGGCCTCAACTGAATCGGACGAGGTCGTAGCATCGTCGCTCCCGCCGCAGGCGGAAAGGGCAAGTATGGCAACGATGGAAACCGTGGAAACCGTGGTGATGAGGGCGGAACGACGCATTCGCACACTCTGACATGTCGGCGGTTCCGAAGGGGGTCACCGGTTGACAGGAATCGGTGCTGGCACGCTCCAATCGAGGGGCATCCGTTCGAAGTCGAAGAATGGAGCTTCGTCCTGCTCGGCAATCGCATCTTCGATCTGGTCGTAGAAGCCCCGGCCAGTTTCTTCGGCGAAGGTGATCGCCACGTCGCTGCCGTCGCTGCCGTCGTTGCTGAGTCGTGGACGCTCGACGTACTCGGGGAAGGTCGCTTCTGCAGCATCGCCCTCGGCGTATCCGCGAGCGAACATTTGCTTCAGCACGCCGAAGCCGTCGTTGCGTACGAGTGTCTCGCCGCGTGGCGTTCCACCCATCTGCTTCATGTGTGCTTGGAACGACTCAAGGTCACCCGTGTCGTATGCGACGTGCTGGCAGGAGTGGTCGCCGTGGCGGTCAACAAACTTGGTCACCTGCGACTTCTTCGCCCGGTCGATTCCTTCGATGAGCGCAATGCCGAACTCGCCGTAGTCGATGCACCAGATTTTCATACTGCTGTCGAGATCATCGGGCCGGACATCGTCGATCCGGTTGATGAGCGTGCCGCCTTCGACTTCGATGTGGAACCACGCCCACTTCTCGATCGCGCCTTTTTCGCAGGCGTAGGTGATGTGGTCCACTTTCTTCAACATGGGTATCAGTTGATCCAACTGTGCACAATGTGTCAACGATGCTGAACACATCACGAATGAATAGTTCAATTTTTGTATGATGTGTTCATGATGACTCGGCAACCGTTCGAACGGATGAACACATGAGTCGGGCACTTGACGAGGTGGACCTTCGCCTCATCGCAGCATTGCGACGCGAGCCGCGCCGGTCGATGGCTGACTTGGCACGCGCACTGGACGTGGCCAGGGGAACGGTCTACTCGCGGCTCGATCGGCTTGAGTCTGACGGAGTCATCTCCGGATACGGTCCCGACGTCGATCCGAGCAAAGCGGGCCTTGGCGTTGTGGCGTTCTGCACGCTCGAGATCGCACAGGGTTCACACGACGACACGGTCGTAGCGCTGAGTTCGATCACGCAGATTCTCGAGATCCACACCGTGACCGGAGTCGGCGATTTGCACCTCCGCATCGTGGCCCGATCCAACGATCATCTGCACGAAGTGATGCAGCAGATTGCGGCGGTGCCGACGGTGCAAAGAAGCCAGACCCAATTGGCATTGTCGACCGTTTTGAGTCGAACAATTGCTGACGTCCTCGCAGGAAACTGAGCGACGAATCGGCGTGTGGCCGGAGTGCTGCGCGGATCAGGTCACCCCCCGGAGACCTGATCCGCCGCAAGCGCGCCGACCCGACAAGATCTAGTCGACGAGGGAACGTTACCGGGACTGTGCCATAAGTCGCACCGCGCGTGGAGCAGGATTTGTCGGAATCGATCGCCCATCGGGGCGAGCGCGGTGTTTTGGCGCGGCTTCGTCAGTAAGAACGGACATGTCGAGAGCAAAGTTGCCGCCCTTCACGACTGGCTTCACGACTGGCTTCACGACTGGGTTGGCCAGTTCTGCGGCTGATCTGTCACCGGGCGCAAGTACTACTGTTGTGAGCACATTGACATGAGATCGGGGGATTGCATGGGGTACGAAGAAAGCGACATTGTTGAGGCCAATCGGGTCACCGACTGGGTGAACGACTGGGATTGGCTCGATCCGGCCTGGGGGAGCAACGCGATCGAAATCTGGAACTCGGTGCGCGAGCAGTGCCCGATGGCCATGACCGAACGATACGGGCGGGCCTTTATGCCAGTCACGATGGAAGCCGTGTCGGCGATCGCGAACGACACGGTGAATTTTTCGTCGATCTTCGTCTCGGTGGCACAGCCGGACGCGATTCGGCGGCCTGCGCCCCCAATCACGTCTGACCCGCCAGACCATCATGGTCATCGGCGGCTGTTGCTGCCGTCGTTCAGTCCTCGGCGTATTGCCGAGATGGAAGCTGAGCTGCGGGAGTACACGCAACACCTGATTGCCCAGGTTCGCGAGAAGGCGAACGATTCCCAGTCAGGTCGTCCGGCCACTGCCGACGCCGCTGCGCAGTATTCGCAGCACATCCCGGTGCATGGGATCGCCCAGATGATCGGCGTGCCCGACAGTGACGCGGATCTCTTCCGCGACTGGATCTACCGCAACTTCCAACTGGCTCCGCGCGACAACAAGGTGCGCGAGCAAGTGACTGCTGAGATGCGGGCCTACTTCTTCGACCTCCTCGACAAGCGAGCCGCCGAACCACAAGACGACCTTGCAACGCTGGTGACCAACGCCGAGATCGAGGGCGAACCTGTCGACGATGAGTTGAAGGTCGGTTACCTGCTGCTGCTCTTGCTGGCCGGTATCGACACCACGTGGAGCGCAATCGGCTCGGGCCTGTGGCATCTGGCTACGAATCCCGACGACCTCGCTCGCCTGGCTGCGGTGGTCGAGGACCCGGACGACATGCTCTGGCTCACGTTCACCGAGGAAGTGCTGCGTTACTACGCGCCGGTCACGATGGGCCGGAAGGTCATTGGCGACACGGAGATCCAGGGTTGCCCGGTCCGTGCCGGCGAGCAAGTGCTGGTTACTTTCCCGGCTGCAAATCACGACCCGCTCGCCTTCGATGATCCTCACGAGTTCCGGATTGACCGAGCCGAGAACCGTCACGTCGCATTCGGGCTCGGCATTCATCGTTGCCTCGGGTCGAACCTCGCCCGGTTGGAGATGCACATCGCATTCCACGAGTGGGTGCGCGCGTTCCCAAACTTTTGGCTCGACACGTCGGAAGAAACGACGTGGACGAACGGCCAGATTCGCGGCCCTCGGAACATTCCCGTTGTGCTGGAGGGCTGAGCCGCTGCAAGACCAAGAAAGCCCTCGTTCTGTGGGGAGGCAACGCAGGCGAACTCGTCACCGGTGTCGCCCAGGCGTTTTCGAAGACCGCGATCGACATCTACGGGGCTGACGAGAAGAAGCTGTTCGCGCAACTCACCCTCGTGTTCGGCAACACCAACTCGGCGATTGCCTTCGAGCACGGTCTGATGTCGCAGCGAAATGCATTGGCCGAAGTCATTGGAACACAATGCGATTCCAAGGTGGGCGCACGCGGCCTCGTCCTGGCTGCTGCGATGCTCGGTGTGCTCGTCTCGGTGCTTGAACCGTGGCAGGCAACTGGCCCAGACAAGTCGTTCGGCGAGCAGATCACCACAGCGCACAACCAACTCTTGCTCTAGCGCCCGACAGCCCCAGAGGCTCAGAGTGCCAAGACCCGGAGCCAGCGTCAGAGTTCGGCCGAGCCGCCCGGCCCGGTGATCGTCGCGGTGAGGCCGCCGCGCTCGGCCGCCACGACGTCAATATCGAGACCAAGTGCAGCAAGTGGTCCCATGACGTTGAACGGCAGCGGATGGTTAACCGCAAAATTCTCGAGTTCGACTCCGCCGGGCTGCGTGGCGCTCGGGAGCGCGGTGTCACCCCAGTCGATGATGAACGGCAGCGTCGGCGACGACGGCAAGGTCAGTGCCCAGACCAGCAGGTCGCCGTTCGGGGCCTGCCGACTCATGTCGTTGATTGGACCCGTGTCGTAGCCAGAGTCGAAGCAAAGGTCGACGAGATTCTCAATTGTTTCGTCGTCGGTGGGCCGCACCGCAAAGCCGACGAGCCCCGGGCCGTCAAGGTCGTCGATGCCAAACGGCCGAGGAATTTCGGGGTCGGGTTGGCCGGGATCCGGGGCGATAATTTCGAGGTAGCACTCGCCGAGGGAGACGAGCGCGTTATGCGTGCCGAGCCCGATGTGGGCACCTCCCATTGCTGGCCTGATGCCCGTCTGTTGCTCAAACCAGTCGATGCCCTCGGTGAGGTCGGCGACTGCGTACACGAGATGATCGATCACGGCCATTTCACGATCCTCGCAGCCGAGCCCAGATTCCCTAGTATCAATCGACATGAGCACAAATGAAGAGTTCGCCGGCAAGGTCGCATTGGTCACCGGATCGTCGAGCGGTATCGGCGAGGAAACTGCCCGCCGCCTGTCTGCACTCGGCGCGACCGTCGTCGTCAACTCTTCGCAGTCGGTCGAAGCCGGAGAAGCTGTCGCCGCAGCCCTGCCGGGTACGGCTGTCTACATCCGCGCTGACATCAGCAATCAGGACGAAGCGCACGGCCTCATCGACGCGACCATCGAACGATTTGGCCAGCTCGACTTTTTGATCAACAACGCCGGGTGGACCACAGAGGTGCCGCACGACCAGCTCGACGATCTGACGGACGAGATTTTCCGGAAGACCTTCGACGTCAATGTGTTTGGCACCTGGTGGCTGACCAAGCGGGCAATCCCGCACCTTCGCAAGAGCGACGACCCAAACATTGTCAACATTACGTCGATCGCAGGCGTCAGGCCGGTGGGCTCGTCGATGGCGTATTCGATGACGAAGGCAGCGCTCAACCAGATGACGTTGCTGCTGGCAAAGTCCTATGGGCCGATCCGCGTGAACGCAGTTGCGCCCGGCCTCGTGGCCACCCCGTGGACCAAAGACTGGGATGCGCTGCATGCCGCTGTCGCAGCCACTGCTCCCGTGCCGCGTTCGGCAACGCCGCAAGACTGCGGTGAGGCTGTGCTTGCATTGCTCCGCAATAAATACGTGTCAGGCGAAATCTTCGTTGTCGACGGAGGCCTCACTCAAACGATGTGAGGCCTGCTCAGTGAGTGGCGACGCAAAACTCGTTGCCCTCAGGGTCGCTCAACGTGGTCCACCGGACGTTCCATTCGTCCTTGTCGTGCACGACGGCGGCGCCGAGCCTCACGAGTCGTTCGACTTCTGCGGCCCGATCGTCAGCCTGGAGTTCGAGGCCGAGGCGGAGACGGTTGCAGTGGCGAGTTCACCGAGCGTGTACCTGTTCGACAGAGAGACCGGTTTTCGGCTTGACGGGCTTCAGCGCGTACGCATTTCGGCTAACCACGCTGGCAGCCGTGTGGGTCGACCGCCGTTGGTGGTGCAGCCGTGCACGGTCACGCCGGTCGCGTGAGCGAGGAGCTCGTTGTCTGATCCGGTGGTCACGAGGTAGGCCATCTGGAACGTGGCGCGAGTAACGGCTGCGAGCGAAAGATGGATGGTGATCACGTCATCGAAACGCAATGGTTGTCGGTATGTGACGAACGATTCGAGGACAGGCGACTCAAGGCCGGCATCGCGCCACTCTGTGAACGGGTGGCCGACGTGCGCAAGAAACGCGACGCGGGCCTCTTCGAAGTAAGCGAGGTAGTTGCTGTGGTGGACAATCCCCATGGCGTCGGTTTCGACGAAGCGCACACGAATCTGGTGAGTGAATTCATAGTCGGCAGGTGAGGAGGTCGGTTCGACAGACAGGCGCACGCAGTGATTCTTCCACGCGCCGATCAGACCGACTGTCACGCTCTTGTCACGCCCTGGTCAGACCAAGGTGTGACAGGTCGGTTGCGCGAGGATGGCAGGGTGACGCCAGCCGTGAAGATGTTGGAGAGTGCTGGCGTCGAGCACGCGATCAGCGAGTACGACCGGCATCTGTCCGGCGACGGTGCGCTGCGCGACTTCGGCAGGGAGGCCGCCGAAGCGCTCGGTCTCTCAGATGACGAGGTCTTCAAGACGCTGATCGTGGTCGTCGAAGGTGGACCGCGCTCACCTGAAATGGTTGTGGCCGTTCTCCCGGTCAGCTGTCAGCTATCGATGAAGCTGATCGCTGTAGCCGCTGGCGCGAAGAAGGCGACGATGTGTGATCCGGCCGCAGCGGAACGGTCGTCCGGCTACGTGATTGGCGGGATCAGCCCGCTCGGCCAGCGGCGTCAGTTGCGAACTGTTGTTGACGAGTCCGCTCAACTGTTCGACATGATCTACGTGAGTGGAGGCAAGCGAGGCCTCGACATCGGGCTCGCGCCAGGCGACCTGATCAGCGTGCTCCATGCGACCGTGGCCTTGATCACTGCATGAGGTCGTCGTCTGGCGACGGCAGAACGACCGTGTACTCAAAGGTGTTGTAGATGGTTGTCCGGGTCGAAACGCAACCGGTCGCGTTCAGCGAGCGGGGTGGCGTTGCAGGGCTTCGATCCGAGCGACGCGTGTTCGTGCTGCCGGATGTGAAGCAGCCAGCCGCGCTCGCCAGCCGATGGCGCGGCCGCCTGTGCCGTTGGCGAGGACCTGGCGCAGCGCACTCGCCAACTCGGGGCCGAATCCCATTGCGACAGCGCGTTTATCGGCGTCGAACTCAGCGCGCTGGCCGACGAAGTTCCCGAGTGCATCACCCGCCCACAACGCTGCGGTGAAGACCCACGACACTGCCTTGAAGAAGGTGGCCGCGAATTGCCCGGCAACTTCGATGATCGGTGACTGGCGCCCGAAGCTTTGCGCAGCCGCCTGCGATACGTTTTCAAAGAAGAAGCCGATTCGAGCCAGGAATACGACGGGCGCCGACAACCAGTGAGCAATGGTGATTGCCACCGTGTGGAGGCCCAGGTGGTGGCTGATTTCGTGAGCGAGCACGCCACGTAGTTGGGCCGGCGTCAGCTCCTGGGCCGCGAATGAGGTGACGACGACGAGGTGCCCACCGCAGGCGAAAGCGTTTAACTCGTCCGATGGCAGCACTCGCAGCACGTAGCGATTCGGCGGCAGGTGGTTGACCTGGGCGATTTCGGCCCAGGCGGGAGCGATCAGCGCGGCTTCTTCGGGGTGAGCCGGACGTGCACCCAGAATGGGGGTCAGTACTGCGGTTTGGAAAGGCCGCACGAACAACAACAAGCCGGAGGCGGCGAACACAACGACCGTCCAGCGAAAAGGCACCCCGAAGACGATGTTGACTGGCCACCAGAGCAGGCCGAGTGCCAGCAGGCTGAACGGAGCCATCGCGACGACCGGGACGAACGCCCAGATCGCTGACCGTTCGACGCTCCGAGCGCCTCGTGACCGAGCCATCAATTGCTCATGATAGAGATTGTGTGTGCGCTGGAACTGACTTCATCGAGAAACTCACCATTCGTGTTGGTGTCCACGTTCAGGGGGCGAGTAGGGAGGGGCCGTGTGTAATTCCTCAAGAATTCTATGAAGGTGCCGAAGGACTTGACAGATGCGCAAGACTTATTAAGAAAAGGCAGCAGGCAACAACGAGTGAACAGAAACGGGAACTGAGTGCCAGGATTGATGGCCGCAGAGCGGTCAAAAGTCAGAACGCTGCTTGACAGCGCCGCGGCGTGCCGAGTTGAAGATCCCGTTCGCGCGCGCAAGTTGGTCCTCGACGCACGCACGCTCGCACGAGCATCGGAACTGACCGATAACGAAGCCGAAGCGCTTTACTCGCTGGCCTCCATTGCCCAACAGCTTGGTCATACCGACGATGCGTTCGCCTTCGCGGCCGAAGCTGTTGAGTTGGCCTTGCGCGACGAGCCGTCGCTGACGCTTGCCTGGTCGCACCACCTGCTCGGTGTGGTCCACTTCCAGGCCAGCAACTTTGCTTCTGCCCTCGAACAGTCGCTTGCGGCGCTCCAGGTGTATCGCACCACTGGCCACGAGATCGACGAGGGTAAAATTCTCCACACGATCGCCGCCGTGTATCAGTCGATGGGAGACCACGACCGTGCCATTGCCACGTACGAGAACGCTCTGGCGATCAACGAACCACTCGGTCGTCGTGACCTCGATGCCATGGTGCTCGGCAATCTCGCCCGTATCCGCGGCCGTCGAGGCGAGTACCTCCCGGCTGTCAGCCTCGGCCGACGCGCTGTCGAGCTCGCTCGCGAACATGCGCCGCAGCTGATCGGTGGTCTGCTTGCGGATCTCGCCGAGGCATACGTCGGCCTCGCCGACCACGCCAGTGCAACTTTGTGCTTCGCCGAAGCTCGGGCTGACTGGG
>JBLIKS010000116.1:0-8218 GCA_047635555.1 Candidatus Azotimanducaceae bacterium | reverse complement strand
CGCAGACTTCCTGTCCGGCCACCTCGAACTCGCCGCCGCCACTGGCGCCGAGATCGCATACTCGTCGGTCGCCAAGACCGAATTCGAGATACGCGAGCTTGCTGATGGCGAACGGATCGAACTCGGCGACGTCGTCCTCGAGATTCGCCACACGCCCGGGCACACGCCCGAGTCGATCAGCATCGTCGTGTGGGAACACGCCAACGATGATCAACCACACGCCGTGCTGACCGGCGACACGCTCTTCATTGGCGACGTTGGCCGCCCCGACCTGCTGTCCTCGATCGGCGTCACGCGAGAAGAGCTCGCAGATCAGCTCTACGACAGTCTGCACAACAAGTTGATGACGCTGCCCGATGCGACGCGCGTGTACCCGGCACACGGAGCCGGAAGCGCCTGTGGAAAGAATCTGTCCACAGACACCTCGTCGACGATTGGTGAGCAACGCATCTCTAACTACGCGTTGCTCGCCGAAAGCAAGCAAGTGTTCTTCGACTTGGTGACCGAGGGGCAGCCGCCGGCTCCGAGCTACTTCCTCTATAACGCCGTCCTGAACCGCAAAGACCGGCCGGTCCTTGACGAGAGCGCTGTCCCTGCGGCGCTCGGATTCGAGGCCTTCAACCAACTCGTGGCCGATGGAGCGATGATCATTGACGGGCGAGAACCCGAAGAGTTCGCGTACGGCCACGTTGGCGGATCGATCAACGTCGGGCTGAACGGCCGCTACGCCGAATTCGCTGGCTCGGTCATCCCCGATGACGTCGACATCGTCCTCGTTGTCAACGATGGTTTCGAACTGGAAGCTAAAAACCGACTTGCCCGGATCGGGTTCGATCGCGTGGCCGGCTTCCTGCACTTCCCCATGATCGTGATGGCCAACAATCCTGATCGTGTCGTTCGGGCTTCACGTCTGACAGCCCCAGAGTTCGACGCCCGGCGCGACGACATCAACGGCCTGCAACTCGTCGACATTCGCAATCCAGGCGAGATCGAGCACGGCACGATTCCCGGAGCATCCACCATCCCAGTGGGGCAGCTTCCAGCGCGCCTCAACGAACTTGACCCGACGGCTCCGACCGTCGTCTACTGCGCCGGTGGCTACCGGTCATCGGTTGCAGCCAGCGTGCTCCGTCAAGCCGGATTCAACGATGTCTCCGACATCATCGGCGGCTACGGCGCCTGGAACGAAGTCCAACCGGCATCAGCCTGAATATTCACAGACTCTTCCAACGAAACGATTGACGGTGGTCTCAACGGATACCGAAAGCCCACTCAGTAGCAGCGGTTTCGCCCGCAGAACAATGCAGCTCCGCGGGCAACGGATGTCAGAGGCTGGCGATGGGCAGCGTCGCGATGTAGATCGCTGCGCCGAGCCAGAGCAACGCTCCGCCACTGAGCAGAACGCGCTTCACGCGATCAGTTTGGAGGACTGTCGAAATACCTGCGAAGAACAGAACTGACGCAAGGATCGTTGAGACGAGCACGTACTTGTCGCCGGTGGTGTTGTTCTTCGACCCTTCTTCGAACTTGGCGTCGGACGCTTCGATGGTTTCGTCGCCGGCGGCGTAGAAGGACTGGTAGTACGCATCGGTGAATGGGAAATCGAGGTCGTTTTCGAACCACTCGTTGACGGCAGTTTCGCCTTCTTCGGACATATTCGTGGTGATGAAGTCAACGGTGTCGAGAGCGGCGTCTTCGTCGGCGCCCGGTTGCTTGAGCTGGAGGACGACTTCCACGAAGAGCGTTTGGTCGAGCGAGATGATTGCACCGGCTTCCGCGTATTCGCTTGCTGCGTCCGTCGACAGTCGGGCGGACTCGGTGAGCGCCTTGTCTTGCAGGCCACTCCAGAGGTTGGCCTGGTAAGAGCCCCAAGCGATTGCCACAGTGGCGAGACCGAGCAGCACTGCCGCGACGATTTCGAACCGCTGCTTCTTCTTTGAATGCAGCTCAGTCGCTCCGTCGGTCACGGTACTTGTGTCGGTCATATTTACTCCAGGGATCGATGTTGGTCTGAGACCAAATGGAACGTGGCGTTCCGCCCAGCGACTGTACTGCCAGGTTTATGCCATTTCAGCCTGTTGGCGAGTTGTTGGCTTCGATGGAGCGCCGGTCGACGCCGACGACGAGTGCAGCGGGGTTCGGCGAGATCGACATCCACACGTCGCGTTCGCTGGCACGGGCCACTCCATCCAATTCGGTCGTCAGCCCTAGCAGATCGGTGAACAGTTGGACGTGGAGGTGCGGTGCCCACCCGCCGTTCTCGGACCGGGCACCGACGTGGGCGAAGACGGCGCCCCGTTTGACGCGTTGGCCCGGAGCGAGCTGCTTGACGCTCGCGTGGTCGAGATGGCCAACGAGCAGCCAGAACGGGGTGTCGTGGTGCGTCCGGTATTCCAAGATGACGACACCGCCATAGTCGCCGGGGAAATCGCGAATGTCGCATGCATAAATGACACCTGTAAGTGGTGAGCACGCCGGCTGTCCGTCAGGGACGAAGACATCGATGCCAAGATGCAGGGTGCGTCGCTCGCCCGAAGTTGTGGCGAATGAATTGGTGTCGTAGATCGAACGGACTTCGCCATACCGGCCGAGGCTCGGGCGATCCTGGGGGATCTGGGCCTGACGGTCGGACTCGCCGCTCCAATCAAGGATCTGCGCATCGCTCAGATCGACGGTGACGATCGGTGCAGGGTCAAAACCAGCAGAGTCGAAGAACGTCTCGATGTTGGGTTGGCTGCTGATCGGGACGTATCCGCAGGCGTTGCGATACGTCGCATGCGCGACAGCCTGAGGAATTGCGCCGAGCAACTCGACGACATTGCTGATCGCTGCTTGGCTGACGAGCAAGTAGTCGGTGTTGTGGGGGTGCTCGTGGACCTGGAGTTCGGCAAGAGCGATACTCATGGCGAGCCGGGTACGGATAACCGCGTCGAGCACAGCGAGTTCGTCGGGCTCGAGCGGAGCGGCTTGGTGATAACCGCTCACGACGTCGGCGGCAGCGGCCAACGGATCGAGCTGACCGAGCATCGCGTAGGCGGCGGCGACGCCGAGGCCGACGACCCGCGGGCCCCGAACGACATCGCCGTAGTCGATCAATGAGAGGGACCCGTCTGGAGCGACGACGATGTTGGCGTCGTTTGCGTCGTTGTGGATGGTCTGCTGAGGCAGTGCGATCAGTTGGGGGAGTGTTGTCTGGGCGAAAGACTGCAGGGTCTCGGCTGCCCAGTGATGCGATGGAGCTCTGAGGCCAGCGCATTGCAGCATGTTCCAGCGGTAGAGCCGTTCGGTAGCTGCGTGTTCGAAACCAACGAGCGCTTCGTCGGTGGCAGCGACCACGGTGCCGATCGAGCGACGGTGGTCAGGTGACGATGTCGATGTATCGGCTGGTTGTCCGTCGACCCAAGTGAGGAGGCGCGCGATGTGCTGATTTCCATCAACTTCGAGGACTTCGCGACGGACGAGCCGTGGCGTGTTCGGGCATGAGCTGTGCGCAGCGAGCGTGTCAGCGACGATGGCCAGGGCAGCGTCTTGCATATCGAGTGCAGCGATCGAAGCGGCGGGCGAGTGCACCTTGAACACATACTGCTCACCGCCTCGGGCGATGACGTGTGTGTTCAGATCGGCTTCGCCGGGCAGGCGTTGGCAGCGTTCAAGGTCGATGCCGAACAATGTTCGCAATGCGTCTTCGATGTCGGAGTGCTTCATCCGGTCAGTGCTCGGCTTCCCAAAGTTCGATTCGAGCGCGCTCAGGGTCGTGCAGGAAAACGGGGCGCCCGCCCCACTGCCGCATCGGGTCCGAGGTCGCGACGATCGTGCAAGTCGGTTGGCGTCATCGACCGGAAATCGGGGTGTACGCGCGCTCTCCCTCGCCGGTGTAGATCTGGCGCGGCCGGCTGATCTTGGAGTTCTGCTCGAGCGACTCCTGCCAGTGAGCGAGCCATCCAGGCATACGACCCAGTGTGAACAGCACAGTGAACATGTTGAGGGGGAAGTTCATTGCCTGGTAGATGAGGCCGGTGTAGAAGTCGACATTCGGATACAGGTTGCGGCTCTTGAAGTAGTCGTCGGCGAGTGCGATCTCTTCGAGCTTCAGCGCAATGTCGAGCAGCGGGTTCTTGCCGGTGACTGCGAAGACCCGGTCGGCGTGGCTCTTGACGATTGCTGCTCGCGGGTCGTACGACTTGTACACGCGATGTCCGAAGCCCCACAGGAGTTCTTCGCCGCGCTTCACTGATTCGACGAAGGGTTCAACATTTTCGAGCGTGCCGATACGGCCGAGCATGTGGATGACTGCTTCGTTCGCTCCGCCGTGGCGTGGTCCATAGAGGGCACCGGTTGCAGCTGCAGCAGACGAGTACGGGTCGGCGTGAGATGAGCCGACCATGCGCATTGTCGATGTGGAGCAGTTCTGCTCGTGGTCGGCGTGCAAGATGAGTAGAACATCCAACGCCTTGGTCAGCACTGGGTCGGGCCGGTATTGCGGTTCGGCGATGCGCCACATCATCGAGAGGAAGTTCTCGGGGTAGCTCAGGTCGTTGTCCGGGTACACGAAGGGCATGCCGACGCTGGAGCGATACGCAAGCGCAGCGAGTGTTGGGGTCTTTGCAATGAGCCTGACGATTTGGCGGTGACGGGTGTGGGCGTCGAGGACGTCTTTGGCCTCGGGGTAGTAAGTCGATAGGCCAGCGATTGCCGACATCAACATGCCCATGGGGTGGGCGTCGTAGTGGAAGCCCTCGGTGAACCGCTTGCGCATGTTCTCGTGAATGAACGTGTGGTGGCGGACATCTTGCACCCACGCGTCGAGTTCGGGTTGCGTTGGCAGCTCACCGTGGAGCAGGAGGTAGGAGACTTCGAGGAACGTGGAGTTCTCGGCCAGTTGCTCGATCGGATACCCGCGATATCGCAGGATGCCGTTGGCCCCGTCGAGATCGGTGATTGTCGAGGTGGTTGATGCTGTGCCAGTGAATGCCGGGTCGAGTACCCAGGTGCCGGGCATGAGCTTCTGGATCGCGGCCATGTCGATGCCGCCGCCTTCGACGGGGATCTCGATGGTCTGGCCGGTGCGGTTGTCGGTAATTGTCACGGAGTTGGTCACTGGTGGTTCCTCGTTCGGGTGAGATGCAGAGTGTCCGACTTCAACGAATTGCGCTGTTCGTCCAGGACTGGGCGTTAGCTCTTCATCGTACCGAGTGCAAAAAGCCCGTCGTTCCTGGAAGTGACTTCAGCACTGTCCGCCGTCGTCCGCCATCGTGTCGTTCACGAGCCTGGGTGTTTGATTCAGTCGAGACTGATTCCGATCGCGTTGAGTGCATCGGTCATTGCAGATGAATCGAGGATGGCTTCGGCCGCGGCGAGTTCTGGTGCGAGGTATCGGTCGGGGCCGGCACCGTCAACGTCGGTTCGCAGCAGGGCAAGCAGTGCGCCGGTTGCCGGCGACGGTGTCAGCGGCGTGCGGAATTCGATGGCCCGTGCGGCGCAGACGTATTCGACTGCGAGGATGCGGCGAACGTTGTCGACCACCTTGCGAAGTTTGCGGACCGCGAGCCAGGCCATGGAGACGTGGTCTTCCTGCATGCCCGACGTGGGAAGCGAGTCGACCGAGGCTGGTGCGGCAAGTCGCTTGTTTTCCGAAGCCATGGCTGCTGCGGTGTAGTGGCCGATCATCAGGCCGCTGTCGACGCCGGCTTCATGGGCGAGGAACGGCGGAAGGCCGTGACTCCGTGTCTTGTCGAGCATGCGGTCCATGCGCCGTTCGGCAATCGCTCCGATTTCAGAGACCGCAATGGCGAGGAAGTCGGCAGCGAAACCGAGTGGTGCGCCGTGGAAGTTGCCACACGATTCGACGCGGCCGTCGGCGAGCACCATCGGGTTGTCGATGGCTGATGCGAGTTCGTTGCGGGCGACGAAACGGCAGTGTTCGAGGGTGTCGCGGACAGCGCCGTGAACCGACGGCGTGCAGCGGATGGAGTACGCGTCTTGGACACGAGTGTCGTCGTCGTTGTCGTGGCTCGCGACAATGGGGGAGCTGGCGAGCATCGCTCGGAGGTTCGCTGCGCTGACCGCCTGGCCGGGTTGCGGGCGGAGCGCTTGAAGGTCAGCAGCGAACGGCGTATCGGTGGCCAGGAGCCCTTCGACGGTCATTGCGGTGATCATGTCGGCCTGGCTGAGCAGGCGTTCGATATCGGTAATTGCAAGGCACAGCATGCCCAAGATGGCATCGGTGCCGTTGGTGACGGCGAGGCCCTCTTTCTCGGCGAGTTCAATGGGCTGCAGGCCGGCGGCTGCGAGCGCGTCGGCGGCGGGAGTCACCATTGCGTTGTAGACGACGTCACCTTCGCCGAGCAGGGCCATTGCACCGTGGGCGAGCGGCGCGAGATCGCCGCTGGCTCCGAGCGAGCCGTACTCGGGGACAATCGGTGTGATGCCGGCGTTGAGAATGTTGATCATGGCCTGTGCGACGAGTGGGCGGGCGCCGCTGTTGCCGAGTGCGAGCGTGCGTGCTCGAAGAAAGATCATGGCGCGCACGACTTCGTCCTCGACCGGGTCACCCATGCCGGCTGCGTGGGAGCGGATGAGCGCGACCTGGAGTGCACGACGGCGGTCGGGCGGAATGGAGACGGTGGCGAGTGCGCCGAAGCCAGTCGTGATGCCGTATTTGGGGGCGCCTTCAGCGAGTTGTTCGACGACTGCTCGGGCGGCGGCCATTCGTTCGACGGCAGCGGCGGTGAGTTCGACTGGTTCGTATTGGCGGGCGACGGCGGCAACGTCGGCGATGGTGACGCCGGGGCCGTCGAGGTGGATGGTCATGATGTGTAGTCCTCTCCGTTGGTGCGCAGTTCTTGCGCAAGTGCGTCGACGGTCGCAGCGATTGCCACTTCGTGGTTGGTGCGTTCGTTCGGGCCGAAGCGGTATTCGGGGCCGACGATCGAGATCGCAAAACCGAGCTTGCCGGTCGACGGAAGCGCCCGGCTAATAGCGGTGATGTCGGCCTCGACAGCGCCGGTACGGGTCGCCGTGATGCTGGGCTCACCGAGCGCGGCGCCGAGGGCGGAGCCGTTGAGGGTGACGTCCTGGCCGACCCAGCCGACGTGGCGGATTGCTCGGGGGCTTTCGGCGGTCGCAATGTACGTACCGGTCCGGCCGTCGCTCACGGCGAGGTAGGTGGACTCGCCAGTGCGCCGCGCAAGTTCGTCGAGGTGCGGTTGAGTGACAGTGGCCAGCCGGTCAAGGACAGTGCCGCCGCGCAAGGAAGCAGCGATTCGCAAGATGGTTGGACCTGCCGAAAAATCACCCGATTCGTCGCGGTCGACGTACCCGCGAGTTTCGAGCGCTCGGAGGTACCGCAACGCAGTGGTCGGTGTGAGCTTGCAAGCGTTTGCTGCAGCGGTGAGGTTGCAGTTGCGCTCGGCGAGCACAATCTCGAAGAGGTCGAGCATTCGACCGATCGATCGCGGGACGCCCGTTTGGTCCCGTTCCCGGTCGGTCCTGGTCGTGCTGGTTGTGCTGGTTGTGCTGGTTGTGGAAGCCATGTTGCCTTCTTTGGCGAATGTCACCTAATGACAATGAATGTGATCTGTTGACAGACTAGAGACATTGAGCGCAGACTGCAAGGCATGAGTTCTTCGTTTGGCCCGATCGGAACGCCCGTCACTGGCATCAGCGCACCGCGCGGTACCGAGCTGAATTGCAAAGGGTGGCCGCAGGAGGCTGCCTATCGAATGCTGCAAAACAACCTCGACCCTGAGGTTGCGGAGAACCCCGACGAACTCGTCGTGTACGGCGGCACTGGGCGTGCGGCGCGAAACTGGGATTCGTATCGCGCCATGCTGCGCACGTTGGAGACCCTCGAGCGCGACGAGACAATGTTGGTGCAGTCGGGCAAACCCGTTGGCGTGATGCGCACCCACGAGTGGGCGCCGCGAGCGATCATTGCCAACTCGAACCTGGTTCCTGACTGGGCGAACTGGGACGAGTTCCGCCGTCTCGAACAGCAGGGACTCACCATGTACGGCCAGATGACCGCTGGCTCGTGGATCTACATCGGGACCCAGGGCATCTTGCAGGGCACCTTTGAGTGCTTTGCCGAGATCGCCCGCAAGCGTTTCAATGGGACACTCGCCGGCACGCTCACAATCACCGCCGGCGCCGGTGGCATGGGTGGCGCTCAGCCGATGGCAGTCACTATGAACGATGGCGTTGTGCTCGTCATTGACTG
>JBLIKS010000115.1:0-8248 GCA_047635555.1 Candidatus Azotimanducaceae bacterium | reverse complement strand
TTGAACGATTCGCGAACAGTTGGTGGCTCAGTTCGTATCGATTGGCCTGGCCAACGAGGAAGCGGAATGCATTGCCGACAACCTCGACTTCGGTGACCCGGCTGTCCAGAGCGGTGACATCGGAGCGATGCTCGGAGTCTTCGAGGAATGCGGCATTGGACTCGACCGCCTCGCCGAACTCGGTGGCGGCTGACAGCTCAAACATGGCAACTCGTTTCGACGCAGTCTTGTTCGATGCCGGCGGCGTTCTCGTCCTCCCCGATCCAACGGTGCTCGCCCCGCTGCTCGACTTTTACGGTGGTGACACCACGGTCGACGCACATCGTCGGGCGCACTACGCCGCGATGGCAGCCAAGTCGAGGGCAGGCTCTTCTGAGGCCGAATGGCTTGTCTACGACGAGGCCTACGTCGCTGCAGTCGGGGTGCGCGATGGTGACCTGGGCGAGGCTGCCGATGTTCTCAATCGGACCCGCACACCTGATCTGTGGCGATGGCCGATTCCTGAGACGCTCGCTGCGCTCCGGCGGCTCGCAGCAGCAGGCATACCGATGGGTGTTGTCTCGAACGCCAGCGGGCAGGTCGAAGGCTCGCTCAATCGTTCGGTATGTCAAGTCGGTCGTGGTGCCTTCACCGCCATGCGATGCATCGTTGACAGCCAGGTTGTCGGTGTCGAGAAGCCAGACGCCCGGATTTTCGACTTTGCGCTGCCGCATTTCGCCGAATTCGTTCCCGAGCGAATTGCGTACGTCGGCGATTCTGTCGCGATGGACATCGTGTCATCGCGCGTCGCAGGGTTGCACTCGATCCTGATCGATCCGTATAACGATCACGACGGTGCTGATTTCGAGCGGATCAGCTCGGTTCAGGTGTTGGCCGACGAACTCGTCGGAACCGCCTGAAGCTGAGGATCGTTCCCGACACTGCGCAGATGGCGAAGAGCACCGCTGACATGTTGGCCACTGCCGCCGAGTAGGTGGGATTACCGGGTCACTTGGTGCTTGGCCGTCACGTTTGCGAAGCGCTCCAACGTCTGGTCGACGTCGTCATCGCTGGTCTGCCAGCTCGTCACGAGACGAATCAGGCCGGGGCCGATCCGGTAGAAGAGCAGCCCAGCGGCTTCTAGTTGCGTAGCTGCTTCGTCTGGGACGCAGGCAAACAGCATGTTCACGTCGGGCGGGTTGAGGAATTCGACGCCCGCATCGGAGAGGCCGGTGGCCAGTCGCTCCATCTTTTGATTCGAGTGCGCTGCCAACCGCAGCCACAGATTGTCGGTGAGATAGGCAATCAGCTGTGCTGATTGGAATCGCATCTTCGACGTGACGTGACCAGATCGCTTGGTGCGGTACACGAGTTCGTCTGCCGCGTTGTTGTCAAAGACCACAATCGCCTCGGCCGACAGCGCTCCATTCTTGGTCGCGCCGAGTGAGAGAACGTCGACTCCCGCCCGCCAAGTGATGTCGGCAGCGGAGCAGGCCAGCCGCGCTGTTGCGTTGGCGATGCGAGCCCCGTCGATGTGGACGCGCAGCCCGCCAGCGTGGGCAGTGTCGGCCAATGCGGTGATCTCGGCGACCGTATATACGGTGCCCATATCGGTCGGTTGTGTGAGCGAGAGCACGGCAGGCTGGGAATGATGTGGATCACCCCAGCGGACAGCATCGAGTGCGGCCTGCAGCCCATCGGGATGGACCCGGTGGTTGCTGCCCGGCACGCCTCGCATTACAGCGCCGCCACCGAGCATCGAAGTAGCGCCACCCTCGCTGTTGAGGATGTGCGCTGACTCGTGGCACAGCACGGCACCCCAAGGCGGACACAGCGACGTGAGTGCGAGGGCGTTGGCGGCAGTTCCGCTGGTGACAGGAAAGACCCGTGCCGTCGGGTGCTCGAACACGTCGCGCACGATGGCCTCGAGTTGCGTGGTGACGTGGTCGTCGCCATAGGCCAGCGCCGAACCGGTGTTGGCAGCAGCAACTGCCGCCAGGATCTCGGGTGCGACACCTGCAGCGTTGTCTGAACGAAGCTCAATCTCGGTCATACGCCAGTGTGACATTTCTGGACAACCAGACAGCCAGGGGCTGGAGCGAGTGTCCGGTTACGGCGTTGAGCAGGCGTCGATCCAGTCGACTCCAAGCTCGAAGGGGCCATCGATGCCGTCCGAGATGATGATGCCGATTTCGACTGCCTGGTCGGGGTCAAAGGCAGGAGCGTCGAGCGATTGGCCGAACACTGATGGACGCAACTCGTCGTAGGACGTGGTTGCTGTTTGCCATCCGTCGGCATCGGATGGTCCGTCGATGGTGAGGTCGGCTCCGTGTGCAATGGGCCGACGACCGGTTTGTGCAGAGTCTTGGAGGGTCAGCCCGTAAGTGCGTTCGTCCGAGCGGACACGCAACGCAAGGTAGCCAGAATCTGTGAGCTCATCGCCGGTCAGTTGCAGCCGGACCGACGTGAAGCCACCGCCTGCTGTCACGACGTCACCCGTAAAACGCATTGCCGAGTCGGTGAACTCGAGAGCGCCGTTGGAGCGTCCGCCCATGACGCCGTCGTTCACGACGGCCCAGCCCCTGTCAAAGTCGCTGTCATCAAAGTCGGTCAGCCGTCGGCATGTGGCCGCTGGTGTCGCGGGTGGATCAGCGATCGTCGTTGGGGGATTGTCAGCGATCGTCGTTGGGGGATTGTCAGCCCTCGTCGGTGCGGGCACGGCAAGGGTGCTGGGTGCAGCGGTGCTGGGTGCAGCGGTGCTGGGTGCAGCGGTGCTGGCTGGTGTATCGCTCCCGCAGCTGGCGAGGGCCAACGCAATACCGGCGGTGCCGAGTACCCGTTGCAACGAACGACGACGGCGGCTGCTCGCTGGCGATCGGCGGAGCGATGTGTCGAAGTCAAGTGGCTTCATACGAAGTTTTCGGTGCGAAGCAGCGAAGGGATGCTGGGTTCCATGTTGACGCTGGAATTGTTCGAGGCCGTTCGTCACCGTCAGCGCGGTGATCATGATTTCATGACCAAGCCAGCAACGAACGCCGAGGTCTATGCCGAGCTCCGGGCAGAGATGATTGTGTTGGTGCGAAGCTTGTCTGCACAGGAGGCCGATCTGACGGTTCCTTTGTCGCCCGACTGGTCGATCAGAGATGTGGTTGCCCATGTCGTTGGCATCATCGACGACATTCTGTCTGACAACCTTGCCGCCATCGGAACCAACGAATGGAGTTCGCTGGTCTGCCCGTGGTTCGGGTCGAAGCCGGCGAGCAAGTCTGGCAGTCGGGCGAAGGTCAGCCGGCAGCGCCGAAGATCAGCTTTGTTCGCTGGTGGCGATCAGCTGGCGGGCGATGACCTTCAGGCAAAGGGTTTCGTCGGCGCCTTCAAAGATGCTGAGCACGCGGGCATCGACGAACAGTCGACTGATCTCGTACTCCTCGGCGTAGCCCATGCCTCCGTGGATCTGCATCGACTCGCGAGTGACCCACTCGGCGGCCCGGCAGACGTACGCCTTGACCATCGATGCTTCCATCAGGCCCTGGCCCTTGGCCATCAGTGTTGCCACGGCGTAGCTGAACTGGCGGCCAGCCTGGGTGAGTACCGCAATGCGGCCGAGCTTGGCGCGAATCAGCTGGTAGTCGATGATTGACTCGCCGAACACCTTGCGGTTCTCGGCGTATTCGAGGCCTAACTCGTAGGCGGCCTGCATCACACCAACAGCGCGGGCTGCGGTCTGCAGTCGGCCGTTCTCGAAACCGGCCATCTGGTAGTAGAAGCCCTTCCCGAGGCCCTCTTCCATGCCGACCTGGTTTTCGGCAGGGACCCACCAGTTTTCGAGCGCGATCTCATAGGAGTGCATGCCGCGGTAGCCGATCGTGTCGATCGGGCTTCCGGTCATCGTGCCGCCTGTCGGCTTGCCGTCGATGTCCTGAGCAAAATCGAAGCCGTGAGCGTCGCCTCGGGGCTTGGGGACGATGAAGAGGGACAATCCCTTATGGGTCTTGGACCGGTCGGGGTCGGTGCGGGCAAGCAAGGTAAGCACGTCGGCGCGGGCGCCGAATGTGCACCACGTCTTGACGCCGTTGATAACCCAGCCAGCTTCGCCGTTCGGGCCTTCGGCGCGTGTCGCCATGACCTTGATGCCAGCGACGTCAGAGCCGTAGTCGGGCTCGGTGACTGCAACCGCAGGCATTACTTCGGCGGTTGCGAGGAGCGGCAGCCACTTCTGCTTCTGCTCTTCTGTGCCGCCTTTGACGAGCGCACGAGTGAGGATCTCAGGACGAGTAATCAGCGAGCCGCCGATACCCAGGCTGGCTATCGACAGGGCCTCGGTGGCTGCGACCATGGCGATGTATTCCTCGTCACCGCCTTCGGAGTAGCCGCCGTATTCGGACGGAACGCTGAGGCCAAAGGCGCCGAGCTCGGCCATCCCGCTGATGATCTCTTCGGGCACGTCGGCGTTGGTGCGATGCACATGCTCGGCGTGCGGTGCAATGACGTTTCGGGCAAAGGCGCCAAACGTGTCGGCGACCATTTCCATGTCGCTCGATAGATGGAGCGGTCCTGGCTGGTCAGCCAGTGACGCAAGGAACTCGGCGGCCCGGAACTGCGTCATGAAGGCATGCGCATTGGCAAGCGGGTCGCGTTCAACGCCCCAGTCGTCCTCGCGGCCCAGAACTTTGCTGGCCACGTCATGCAACATGTCTGCGGTGTAGGCGCAGCAGATTTTTGCTTCGACGTCGCCCTTGTTGCCGTAGTCGATCAGCGACTTCGCCGTCGCCACGGCGGAAGCAGCGTGGGCAATCTCGTAGGCGAGCACCTGATGAACGTCTGGACCGCCTTCGAGTAAGGCGAGTCGTCGAACCGCCTTACCGACCACGCGATCAGCGAGGTCAATGGCATCAGCACACGCGGGCAGGTCAGGAGCAGCGATTCCCATAAATGATGAGAATACGCAGAGGGAACAGAGTCGTTCACAATCGTCCGGCCATGCCAACCTGTGACTCGTGTCAACTATCTGTGTGTATTGCGGGTCGAGTAGCGGAACTGATCAGGCGTTTGCCCTGATGGCTGAAGCGCTCGGAAATGCCATTGTCGAGGCGGGGCACCGTTTGGTTTACGGCGGCGGCGATGTCGGCCTCATGGGCATTGTCGCCGATGCCGTTCTTGCTGGCGGGGGTGACGTGATCGGCGTGATCACTGAGCAACTGCTCGCGCTTGAAGTCGGGCACGACGGGCTCACGGAGTTAGAAGTATTGCCGAACATGCATTCGCGTAAGGCCCGAATGGCCGAGCTCGCGGACGGCATCGTGGTTCTTCCGGGCGGATTCGGAACGTATGAGGAAGCGTTCGAGGTGCTCACCTGGAATCAGCTCGGCATCATCAGCACGCCGGTCGTCTTCCTTGACGTCAAGCTGAGTCATGCTGCAGCGAGCTTTTACGAGCCGTTATTTGAGTTCATTGCGGGTGCAACCGCCGCTGGCTTCATGAAGCCGGAGCACGGCGTTCTCGCGCAGCGCGCTACGACGCCCGCCGAGGCGGTATCGATCGCAGCCGGCCCCGCCCCCGAATTTACTCGGAAATGGGTCGGCTAAACAGCGCACCGCCTGAACGCCGAGCGAGCAAGCGCACCATTATCGTTTCCGCATGGCTCGAACCGCAGCGCTCGGCGCATTCGTCTCCATCACATTGATCGCTGCTGCATGCACGTCTGCAGGCGTTGGGGTCTCGACTGAGCGATCTGACGACAACACCGGTTCTGCAGAGACCACGGGAACCGCAGACGACTCGAATGCCGTGCCGTTGGCATGGGAACCGTGTGAGGACGTCGGAAACACTGCGGTCGAACTCGACTGCGCAACGCTCTTGGTCCCGCTCGATTACGACGCCCCCGATGGCGACCAGATCGAGATCGCGGTCGCGCGTTCAGGAGCAGTCGGGGCAGGCGAGGGCCGCATTGGTTCGCTCGTTTTTAACCCCGGCGGTCCGGGCGGTTCTGGCATTGAAATGCTCGGATTTCTCCCGCTGACGATGTCGAGCGACATTCTTAAACGCTTCGACCTTGTGAGCTTCGACCCGCGCGGTGTCGGTGCGTCGACCGCCCTCAATTGCACAACCGATATTGATGACGAAGTCGCGCTGCTGACTGCCGGTGACGACGCCGGTTGGGCAGCGCTGTTGGCCGAAGGCGAGACGCAACTCGAATCGTGCGACGCAGCAACACTCGGCCTGGCACCGTTTGTCGGCACCAACAACGCCGCCCGGGACATGGATCGGCTGCGTGGCGCTCTTGGCGACGCCGGACTGACCTACGTGGGCTATTCATACGGCACGCGGCTCGGAGCGGCCTATGCCGAGTTGTTCCCGGACAATGTTCGTGCGCTGGTGCTCGACGCCGGAGTCAAGCCAACGTCGGATTCTGGCGAACTCGACAAGGAGCAGGGCGGTGGCTTCGACCGGGCCCTTGAAAACTTTGCCGCCGCCTGCGACGCCGACGCTGACTGCCTACTCAACGATGTTGGCCCGACCCTCGATGTGATTGCCGGTCTTGAAGCCGAGATCGCCGAACTCGGGTCATTCCCAACCGACAATCCTGACCGTGTGCTGACCCCGGGAGAACTGAGCCTTGGCATCGCTGCGGCGCTCTATAGCAAGGAGTCGTGGATGTTCCTGGCTTCGGCACTCTTTAATGCTGAAGCCGAGCAGGACGGGACGCTGTTGCAAGTACTGGGCGACTCGCTCGCCGGTCGGCAACCGGACGCGACGTACAACAATTCGAACGTCGCCAACGGCTTTATCAGCTGTGCAGACGATCCAGCCCGTCCGGCTGCCGACGAACAACGTGCTGCTGCCGACGCCGCTGCTGATCAGTCGAGGTACTTTGCTGATTTTCTGCGTGCGTCAACGGGATGCATTGGGTTCACACCAGCGGTTGATCCGCTCGTCATTGGCCCCGCAGCGGGTGCCGCGCCAATCGTGGTGATTGGCAATTCTGGTGACCCGGCCACCCCGTACGAGTGGTCGGTGGAGCTCGCCGATTCCCTCGATTCGGCTGTGCTCTACACCGTTGAGGCCGAGGGCCACACGGCGTACGGCTCGATTGACTGTGTGCAGGCCGAGATCGACGCCTACCTCATCGAGCTGACCGTGCCAGTTGAGGGGGCGTCGTGCTCAGACAATGCGAACGCCGACTTCTTTGTGCCGGAATCGGAGTCCGAACTCGGCCAGATTCTGGCTTTCTTCGACTGTGTACGTGACGAAGGCGTTGACATTCCGGAGTTCTCCGAGGCTGACGTCTTGGCGGACCCGACGCTCGACACCGTCTTCGGCGAGATCGATCTGACCGATCCGAGCCTCCAAGGAGCGTTCCTGGCCTGCTCAGCGCTACTGCCGGAGCTGTAGGCGCCGAGATTCTGGGGGCAGTTCGCGAGCTGTCGTCCACAGCGCAGTGGGGCCGTCCACAGGCTGTCCACAGGCTTTTCACATGGTCAACCACATCAAACCCACACGGTTTCCCGTCTTGTTACTCACAGGCAATCTGGCGCACAGTAGAAGCCATGGCCAGCCCACTGCTCTCCAGCGCCCGAATCGAGCGTCCTTCGCACAACCGTCGGCATCGCTCGACGCTGCGCCAACTCGATCGTTGGTGGCTGGAACGCACAGGGTGGCGCACCACGCTGGAGTTCAGGGAGAATCACAGCCGGTCGCTCGAGGGACGATTGCTCGCAACAGAGCCGATGTGGGTGGCTGAAGCCGAGCTCGAGGGCCGAGTAATCGCCGCCATCGAACGTTCCGAATCACGTGCGTGGGCGCGGTTGGCAAGTATCGCGACCGCCTGAGCAGGGGCTTCGCGGCACGGCAACGGAATCGCGGATGTTTTGTGCAGCTACCGTTGACATCTGCGTAGTTTCACTGCTGTAATTACTTACTCGCCACCACGACATGTGGTGTCGACGTGGCCCTTTCGAAACCTTGAGCCACGACATCTGGTGCTTTTGACATCGGGACGACAGGTCAACAAAAAGCTCAACGAAAAGTTCAACGAAAAGTTCAACGAGAGCAAAATTGGCCTCGAAATACGTGAGAGATCACGACGGAATACGACAAACGCAGACGATGACGATGAGACGGAGCAACAGGTGACACTGATTGACAGCAATGTTGGGACACAGGCAGCGACAGAAGACACCGGTGAGTTACGCACACCGACCTTGACAGACGCTGCGATGTCCGCGCCTGTGGTGCAGGCGGGCGCCGCTGCCGCCGCTGCCGCCGCTGC
>JBLIKS010000114.1:0-8267 GCA_047635555.1 Candidatus Azotimanducaceae bacterium | reverse complement strand
TGCCGCGCCGAGCTCCTGAGGGTTGACGACGCGGTTGGCTCCGGCATGGGTGAGCTTCGGGATGCTCTCGTCTGACCGGGCCCGGGCGACGATGAACAGATCGGGGACGAGATCGCGGCCGGACAGCGTGACAAACAAGTTCTCGGCATCGCCGTGAAGCGCTGCAATCAGTGCGCTGGCCCGTTCGATGCCGGCTGCTTTGAGGGTTTCGTCGCGCGTTGCGTCGCCAATAATGATGGGGAACCGAAGATCACCGACGCGATCGGGGCTTTGGTCGATAACGACGACATCGTGGCCTTCACGTTCGAGATCGTGTGCAACGGCGGCACCGACTCGGCCCCACCCGCACACGATGGTGTGTCCGCTCATCTTGTTGATCTGGCGGGTCATTCGACGCCTCCCACGGAGTTCTTTGAGTTGGCCTTCGACGACGACTTGCACGACGAGGGTGAATGAGTACAGCACCGTCGACACGCCGACGATGATGAGGATGATGGTGAAGATCTTCTCGCCGTTACCGAACTCTTTCAGCTCGCTGAATCCGACGGTGGTAATGGTCGTGACGGTCTGATATACCGAATCGAGCAAGCTCAGCCCGAACAGCCAGTAGCCCGCTGTGCCAAAGATGGTGACGGCGGTCATCATCGCAAGCGCGAAGCGCAGCCGATCCGTCGTGTTTCGCATCGTCGCTCAACCTACTGGCCGGTCAGCCGCTCGGGTGTGAGCAGATCATGAGCAGATCATGAGTCGCTGAGCCGAGCCAGTGACCGACGCGCGAATGTCATTGTCAGTGCCGAGATTGCCACGATTGCGACCAGGCCGCCCCATATGTTGTTCCAGGTGATCGGCGCATCGAGGAACCCGAGCCGCGCCAGCCGGATGATGTTGGTGAACGGGTTGATTCGGGCGACCGATTCGAGCCAGCCATCCATGATGAAGAGCGGCGTTTGTGCATCGGTGAGGAAGATCAGCAGGAAGAAGGTGAGCTGCATAATGGCCGCCGCGCGCATGTCGCGGAAGCGGAATGCGAGGCCCAGGCCCCACCCGGTGCCGAGTGCCGCGATGCCCGCTGCAGCGACATACAGGAACAGCACGCCAGCGGGGCCGTGCGTCGGCCGTGCCCCGAACATCAACCCGACGATGATGACAATGGTGGTCACCAGGACGGCCCGAATGAGCGCTGCAGCGAGTGGCCCGGTGATCAGTGCCGAGCGTGGTGCGGGTGTGAGTCGGATTCGGTCGTAAAACCCGGTCTCGAGATCACGGATTGTCGAAAACCCGATGCCGATGCCGGCGAAGCCAGCACCCATCAGCGTGCCGAGCGGTAGAAACCAATTGATTGAACGATCGGTTGGGAACCCCGGGATCTGGATGATTGCGAAGAACGTTCCGGCAAACGCGATCGACTGGAACACCGGCATGAGGACCGATGGCAAGAACGCCGAGGGCAGTCGGGTGATGTTGACGATACTGCGCTTGGCCAGGCCGACTGCGGCAGAGCTGTGCGGGGTCCGCCGAGTGTTGATCGGCCGAGTGGCCTGATCTGTTCTCATCATGATGCTCCCAATCGGTGGCGGAGGGCTCGGAGCGAAAGTGCAATCGAGACAACGGCGAGTGCGGCGGGGACGAGAATCGCCCGGGCCAGCGCTGATGCGGACACGCCCTCGATGACGAGGTAGCGCATCCCTTCGACGAGGTGAGAAACGGGGTTGAAGTCGGCCATGGTGCCGTAGATGCCGCTCATTGTTTCGCGTGGGAAGAAAGCCGACGAGAAAAACAATGCAATGAACAGCAGTGGGAAGGCACCTTGCACAGCCTCGGCGGAGCCGGTGAGGAGCGCCATTGCCGACATGAGGGCACCGATAGCCAGCGCCAGGATTGTGCCGCTCACCATGAGGCCGACCACGCCGCCGATGCCGCCTTTGATGTTGAGGCCGAATGGCAGGAGGACCAAGACGAAGAAGAGTGTTTGAAATGCGCCGTAGGCCATACCGCCAGCCATGCGCCCGACGATGATGCCAGTCCGGGTGGACGGTGAAGCAAGGAGGCGATCGAAGAATCCATTCTCGATGTCGGTGGCAAGTGCAGTCGCACCGGTCGTCGAGCCGAAGAGAATGCCCTGCACGATTGCTCCGGCGAGCGCGAAGTCGAGATACGAATCGACCGCGGGGAACCCGGTCAATCCGGTCGCACGCGAGAACGACGAGGTCCCCAGTGCGGCGAAGAACAACGGAAAAATGAGCGACGGGACGACCAGCGATGGCTGGCGGAGCAGCGATTGGATCGAGCGAACGGACAGGGCCCACGTTTGAGCAATGGTCGAGGTCTCGGCCGGCGCTCTGGTCGCGACGAGCGGCGCAGTGGCGACGGGCGACGTCATGATTCGGCGCCTTCGAGGCGGTAGCCGGTCGCCTCGGCGAACACGTCATCCAGGCTCGGTTCGCGGAGTTCGAGGTTCCGCACGGTGATGCCTGCATCGTCAAGTTCGCGTACAACGTTCGACACGGCGCTCGGCCCATCGTGGAGGCCAACACCGAGCGACCCTTCGGGGCTCGGGCGGAGCTCGCCGAATTTGGCGAGCAGACCGTTCGCGATCTGGTGCGACGACTCGTCGACTGTGACGAACAGGGTCGGCGAACCGACTTCGGCTTTGAGTTCGGTTGGGCGGCCCTTGCGAACAATGACGCCGTGGTCGATGATCGCAATACGTTCAGCGAGTTGGTCAGCCTCTTCGAGGTATTGGGTCGTCAAGAGGACCGTTGTGCCGTCGTTGTTGAGACGGCGAATTTCTTCCCAGAGCGAAATGCGGCTCATGGGGTCGAGGCCCGTGGTCGGCTCGTCAAGAAACAGGACCGATGGTTCGTGGATGAGCGAGAGGGCGAGGTCAAGCCGACGACGCATCCCGCCCGAGTAGGTGCCGACTCGGCGGCCGCCCGCCGCAGTGAGGCCGACACGTTCGAGGAGTTCGCCAGCCCTTTGGTGGTGTTGCGCCTTGGGGAGGCCGTAAAGCACGGCTTGCAGCCGCAGCAGTTCGGTGCCGGTCATCAAGGGGTCGATGGCTGCGTCTTGCAGTGCCACGCCGATGTTGCGTCGGACGCTGTCGGCCTCGCTGACGATGTCAAATCCGGCGACGCGACCTTTTCCGCCAGTGGGCCGAAGCAGGGTGGTCAGCATGCGGACGGTGGTTGACTTGCCGGCACCGTTCGGGCCGAGGAATCCGAAGATCTCACCGGGCTGGATTTGGAGGTCGACGCCGTCGACTGCCTTGACGATGTCGTCGCCTGAGCCGAAATGTCGTTGCAGACCCTCAGCGACGATGGGCAATGCAGTTTCAGACATTTGCGAATACTGTCATTCATTGCGGGCGCAATGCACTGTGACTCTGGTCAGCGCGCGTGCGAATGGTTCAGCGCTCGCTCAGAGGGTGAGGACCATCGCGCCGACGTGCTGCTTGTGTTGGAACGCCTCTTGGGCTTCGTGGATCTGTTCGAGAGGGTAGACAGCACCGACCACCGGCCGGGCGTCGCCCCGTTCGATGATGTTGACGAGATCGGCGAAGACGGATGGCTCGTAGACGGTTGTGCCGTGAAATTCGAGGTCGTTCAAGTACAGCGTTCGCAGGTCGAGGTCGACAATGGGCCCGGCGATGGCGCCGCACGTGACGTAGCGGCCGCCTCGGCGCAGCGATTCGAACCAGCCGGGGGTGTCGGGGCCGCCGACGACATCGGCAACGACGTCGAACGGGCCGCCGTTGGCGTCACGCGCTGCGGCATGGAGGTCGGCATGAGACCGATCGATGACGTGGTCGGCGCCGAGTGCCCGCACCCCGTCGGCCTTGCTGGCGCTACACACTGCGGTGACAGTGGCGCCGCGCAATTTCGCCAGGCTGACGAGCGCTGAGCCGACTCCGCCAGACGCTCCGGTGACCAGGATGCTGTCGCCGGCTGTGAGCCGAATGCGGTGCTGCATGTGGTTCGCTGTTGCCCACGAGCAGGGAAAGCTTGCCAACTCGACGTCGGTCAAGTCGCTGTTATGCACGTGGACGTTGCGAACAGGCACTGAGACATACTCCGCAAACCCACCATCACGTTCGCTACCGAGGTAGCCGGCGAGTTCACGACGCATTGGCTCGTCGGCATCGCGCAGGCAGCAATCGACGAGCGCTCGGCGGCCGATGAGTGCCGCGTCGACGTCTGCACCGACAGCAACGACCCGTCCGCTCGGGTCGGCGCCCTGGATCCGGGGGAACTGAAACCCGCTGCCACTCCACGTGCCGTCGTCGGACGACGCGCCCGCAAACCCGTCGCCGCTCGTGGCCTCGGTGACCGACTTGCTGTACCAACCGACCCGCGTGTTGATGTCGGTGTTGTTCATGCCACACGCCGCGACGTGGATCAGCACCTCGTCAGCTGCGGGTACCGGAACGGGCACGTCATCGCGCAGAACGAGAACCTCTGGGCCGCCCAGCCCGGTGAGGACGGCGGCGCGCATCGTTGCGGGAATCAAGCGCTGCGAAGGATTTGGCGGATCAGCGGTTCGTAGTGCTCGAGCGGGTTGCTGACGTAGTCGGCGTCGAATGCCGTCTGGTCGTACTTGGCACAGAACTCTTCGGTGTGGTCGAAGAATTCACTGTCGCGGAACTTTTCGCGAGCGTCCTTGTCCATGCCGAGGTGGTGAAAGAAGTAGTAGCCCTGGAAGTCGCCATGGTGCTCGACCATGAAGTGATTGGCCTCGGAGACGAACGGCTTGACGATGCCAGCAGCGATTGAGGGGTGGTTGAACGGGCTGAGCGTGTCACCGATGTCGTGGATCAGCGCGCAGAAAACGTACTCGTCGTCTTTGCCGTCTTTCTCGGCTCGCGTCGCCGTCTGCAGGCTGTGCTCCAGACGGTTGATCGGGAAGCCGCCGTAGTCCTCGCCGAGTTCGCAGAGCAGCCCGATGACGCGGTCAGCGACAAGGCCCTGGGTGACGCTGAGCTGCGGCGCAATGATGGCCCAATCTTGGGCGGTTGACTCTTCGAAGCTCTTGAACGACGCTCGCTCGTGAGTCTCGGTGGCTTTTGCAGTGTCGGTCATGGAGTACTCCTTCAATTGTTCGTTGCGGGCGGTCACACTGTGCCAGGCACAGTGTGACCGCGTCGTCTCACTGTGCGGCTTGGATGGCCTGCCACACGCGCTCGGCGGTGGCGGGCATGTCGATGTGCTTGACCCCGAGGTAGCTGACGGCATCGATGACGGCCGACTGCACGGCGGGCGTGGAACCAATCGTGCCGGATTCGCCGATGCCCTTGACGCCAAGCGGGTTGACGAACGTCGGGGTCTCCATGTGGATGACCTCAAAGCTCGGCAGTTCGGCGGCCGAGATCATGCCGTAGTCGGCGAGGTTCGAAGTGATCGGGTTGCCGTCCTCGTCGTAACGCACTTCTTCGAGCAGCGCCTGCGCGGTGCCCTGTGCGATACCGCCGTGAATCTGTCCGTCGAGCAGCAGCGGGTTGACCACGCGGCCGGCGTCGTCGCAGGCGATTTGGCGCAGGTGCTTGACCTGGCCGGTGCCGGTGTCGACTTCGACCACCGCGATGTGGGCGCCGAATGGGAACGTCGGCATGTCGGCAACGAACGTGGTGCTGAGGGTCATTTCGTCGCCCTGCTGCTTGGCAGCGATGGCGATTTCGGACCAGGTCTTGGACACGGCGGGTGTACCGGCGACGTGGAACTTGCCGGTCTCGGTGTCGAGCACGACGTCAGCTTCGTCGGCCTCGAGCATTTGTGCTGCGACCTTCTTGGCTTTCTCCGCGATCTCCGCGCCGGCCTGGCTGACTGCGGCACCACCTTGTTGGAGGGAGCGAGAGCCCATGGTTCCGCCGCCCACCGGAACACGATCGGTGTCACCGAAGACGAGCGTCATGTCTTCGATCGGGATGCCGGTCTGCTCGCTGGCGAGCATCGACCATGCGGTGTCGTGTCCCTGGCCCTGCGGCGTGGTCCCCGTGTAAACGGTGGCGGTGCCATCGTCGTTGATCTCGATTTTGGCGTCTTCCTGCTTCGGATCGACGCCGCCGGTGATCTCGACGTAGACGCACACGCCGATGCCGAGTTGCTTCTCTGCGCCGGACTCGCGGCGGGCGGCCTGCTCGGCGCGAAGGTCGCTGTATCCAGCGGCCTCGAGTGCTTTGTCGAGCGCACCTTCGAAGTCGCCGACGTCGTAGACCTGTCCAATGGACGTGGTGTACGGCTCCATGAACTTGGGGATCAGGTTCATTCGACGGACGTCGACGGGGTCCATGCCAATCTCGCCGGCGAACAAGTCCATTGCCCGTTCGATTGCTGCTGTGGCTTCGGGGCGACCGGCACCGCGGTAGGCGGTGATCGGAGTCGTGTTGGTGACGACCGATGTGGTGCGCACCTCGATGTTCGGGATGTCGTACACGGCAGCAGCCATTGGACGGGTGAAGAACGGGGCGAGGATGGTGCCCATGCCAACAAAGGCACCGCAGTCTTGGATGCCGTGCAACTGGTAGTGCGTGACGTCGCCAGCTTTGGTTCCGCCCATGGTGACGTATTGCAGCTGTGCGCGGCCGTGGCCGAGCATCATCATTGATTCGCTGCGGGTTTCACGCCAGCGAACTGGCCGGTTGAGTTCTTTGGCGAGCTTGCCGAGCAGCATTTCTTCGGGGTAGGTGTCGATCTTGGCGCCGAAGCCACCGCCCACGTCGGGGGTGATGATCCGGACGTCGCCGTCTTCACAACCGTTGGCAGCAACGAATGCAGCCTTGGCGCCCTGCGCGTGTTGCGAGGAGACCCACTGGGTGAGGCGACCTTCGTGCCACACCGCAGCTGATGCGCGGACTTCGAGTGGGCACGGTGCCACGCGCTGGTTCATGAAGCGGCCGGTGATGACAACTTCGCAGTCCTTGAAAAATTCGTCGGCATCGCTGTTCTCGGGAAAGCCGAGCGCAGTCGTATCGAACACGGCGTTGCTGCCGGCTGCGTCGTAGATGAGGGTCTCGGAAGCGAGCGCACCTTCGAGGTCGATCAACGTCGGGAGGAAGTCGACCTCGGCAAAGATCATCTCGGCAGCATCGGTTGCCTGCTGCAGGGTTTCAGCAACGACCACAGCGATTGGCTCACCGACGTGACGGACCTTGTCGCTGGCAAGCAACGTGCGCGCCGCTGCAGGGTTGAACGGCGAAGGAATTGGTTCGAGTCCGAGCGACTCGGCGGTGTGCACGGCGAGCACGCCGGGCATTCCAACTGCACCCTCGATGTCGATCGACAGAATCGTGCCGTGGGCAACGGCGGACCGAGCGTAGACAGCCTGGGCTGCACCAACGAGGCGGAGATCGCTGACGTCGTCGGCGTAGATGCCGCCAGTTGTCAGGAACTTTGGATCTTCTTTGCGCTGAACGCGATTACCAAGAATGCTGCCACCAGTCACGTGAACCCCTGTCGTGGATCGATGGGAACCTCGGTCGTGAGGCCCCCTGTGACATACAACCTAGTCGGTGGGGGCGGGCGCAGGCCCAGCAGAGCGGGCAGCAAAAATCTGACTGACCACGTTGTAGGGCCAGCCGTCAGGAAGCTCGGCAGGCAGCGGAGGCATCGGGAGCACAGACGATCGCTCTTCGCCGATGAGCACGAAACCGATCTCTTCTCGAGCGGCTTCCCTGACGCCGTCGTCGGTTTTCAATCGGTTGACTTCGGCAGCGAGTTGGCCATTGACTCGTTGGAGTTCGTCAAGCTGGGCCTGGCGCTGCACGAGGTCGACGTCCTGGTCTCGCCACGTTCCAATCGGCAGGACGAACACCGCAGCAGCCATGGTGCCAACGACGATCAGGACCGCAAGGCCAGCGAACAGTGCGAACTTAGGTCGACGTGAGACACGCTTTTCGATCGGGATCGACCGGGTGATGTCGCCGAGGCGCGACGAACCGCTTTTGGAGGCAGGCGCCTCGATCTTGGGTCGACGAATCGACGTCGTTTTGGACCTGCTCACCCGCCCATCATCTCAGGTTGGGTCCCGGTTTCCGCGTCACACAGAGTGAACATCTCTGGGCTTGCTCGGCGCTTCAGCTTGCGAGTCGGAGTTCGCCGTCGACGACTTGGAGGTGGACGACGTTCCAGGTTGATTGTTTGATCATTGCTGTTTGGAGGGCGGTGCGTGCGTCGGGGTGGATTGATCGTTTGGGGAGTCGGGCTCGGATGATGTTGGTTTGGGTGCGTTGTCCGGTGGGTTGCATGGGTGTGCCGTTGGCGCGTGTGGTTTCGATG
>JBLIKS010000113.1:0-8270 GCA_047635555.1 Candidatus Azotimanducaceae bacterium | reverse complement strand
TCCGTAACCATCGGCGAGGACAACCCGACCTGTCTCTTGATGAACGAACCAACGCGTCGCGCGCGCCACTTCTGCGTCAACAGCAGGGAGTCCATCGGAACGGAACACAACGACGAGCGCGCTCAGGCCGAGCACTGTTGCCAGCATTGCCGCAACGGCTCGCCGCCAGGTCACGGTTCTCATCTGCACCTCCACGCCGAATCTGCTATTCACTGTATCGTCATGGTTTAGACGAAACAGTATGGAAAGATTCTGGAACTCCCCATTTGCTACCGGCCTGCCCGTATTGTGCGGGTTGTGCGGGTTGTGCGGGTCGTCGGGCGATTCTGCATCGGCGAATCGGAGTAACCAGCAACGATGGTGAAGCGCATGGAATTGACAATCCGCACTACTCACGGTTCTGCCGACATCGCTGTCACGCTGCGCGCCAAGAGTGCAACGCTGCGCGACATCATCGCTGCAACAACTGGCCAGGCAGCCCCGACGGCTGTGCTTGTCGACAACCAGCTCGTCGACACCCGGACCCCACTCGCGACCCTCCCGGTCTTCAACGGATCGATCATCGACACCGATCTCGACCGCAACGTCACCGTCGACGCCGTTGTGAATCTTCTGCAACTCACCGGCCCCCGTGCCGGAACCATCCTGCCCCTGCCACCCGGGCACTACCGCATCGGCCCCAGCATCCACAGGTCGGGCGCCGAACTGGATTTCGACACTGTCGAAACGGCCGAATTCGAACTGGACGTGCACGTCAGCGGAGCGACCGTCTCGCCTGGCTCCTCGACGTCGACCATCACGCTCGATGGGGCACCGCTGACCGAAGCCCGGTCGTGGACTGGCGGCAGCCTGGCCGTCGACGGCCGTGTCTTTGTGGTCGAACCGGCACAAGCGCAACCGCGGCGGGAGCTGCACCCGACGACCGACGGCACCATCGTGCACAACCGGCCACCGGGAGGACCAGTTGGGGCCCGTCGATTTCTCATCGACTCGGTGCTCGACGCCCGCGACCGTCGACATGGCCTCTGGCACCTACGAGCAGCAACGGGGCCGATGCCCGTCAGTGTCGGTTTGGCCGACAATGCCCAGCAGGCGGACGGCAGCGGCAGTGTCACCCTCGATCTCCGCCACGACAGCATCGTTGCCATCACCGGGCAAAGCGAAGACGGTGAGGCGGTGCTTCGGTCACTCCTGGTCGACGCAGTCAGTCGCTACGGCCCTTCCGACCTCGCAGTCGCCATTGCGACAAGCCGGGAACGGCTGGAAATGTGGGATTGGGCTAAGTGGTTGCCGCATCTCCGCCACAACGATCTCCCCGACCTTCTCTCGAACGAGCTCGAAATCGCCTCGTGGGCCACTCGCGTCTCCACGACGCCAGGGCAGCGCGTGCTCCTCGCCGTGACCGACACCGAGTCGTGGAACCACGCCGGTGCGCCACTTCGCGACGTGTTGATCAACCGGCCGGACCATGTGACGGTGATCGCGCTGTGCCGCGACCGAATTGGCGCACCGGTGTCGGCCTCGACGCTCATCGAGCTCGACGCAGAAACTCCAGGTCGTGCTCGCCTCGTCCACCTCTCTCGGGCTGCACAAACCGAGCTGCGCGTCGGGCTGGTCGATCTTGGCGTGGCAGCTGATGTCGCTCGCCATCTCGCCCCGCTCGTCGATCCAGATCTGCCGATCGATTCCCGTGTGGTCGTTGCACCGACCGCGCCAACGCTGGCGGAGATCGTCTCGGCCCACGAGGCGGCCAATCGCTGGGACAGTCAGCTCGGCAAGCCGGCAAGCCCGGTGAAACTTGGCATCGGAGCGCTCGTTGGTGCCGTGGTCGGCATCGACCTCGGCCTCAACCGGGGCGTCGTCATCAGTGGGTCGCGCATCGACGAAGCGGACAATATGGCCGAGGTGATGAAGTTGTCGATGGGTTCGACGTGGTCACCAAACGAGCTGTCGATCGTCGAAGTCGATCACCGTCGAGCGTCGGAGTTCGACGCTGCCCGACAGCTCCCACACTTTGCCGGCACGTTCGCCGACCGCGGCGCCCGAGCAGCCGAACAATTCGAAGCGCAACTTCGTCGGGTCATCAGCTCCGGCGACTCAGCTGGCAAACGCCTCGCCATCTTCATCCACGGACTTGCCGAAACCGAACTGGGATCCCCCGGATTGGTCACTGCCATCGCCGAACTTGCCGATCAAACATCCGGCGTGCACCTCGTGGTGACGACTACAGCGCCGCTGGCGTCACTCGACGCATCAGTCAGGCGCGTTTGCCCCGTCGAAATCGCCGTTGACCGCTACGGCGGGGCGCTTCGCGCCACCGTGCACGACCGCGACACTCAGATTCGGACACCGTTCTTGCCCGACGATCCCCCGCCCGAAACAGGCGATGCCGTCGCGGTCAAGCCCTTTGTCTTCGGTCGTCCACCCAGCCCCCTCGAACGACGACTCGAACGTGTGTCAGACAGCGCACACCAGCAGCCCGACCGAGCGGTTCGCCGCCTCGTCGACGGGCTCCGCAACCTCGCTGATGAGCGACAGATCAAACGACCGATGTCGCTGATACCGGTCCCACTCCCGCTCACGCTCGACGCCGAGAGCTTCCTCATCCAAGACCGCCGTGACGGCGTCCCAATCGGCCTGATCGAAACGGCTGAGTCAACAGCACCGGTACCGCACTGGTGGCAGCCCGGACCAATGGGGTCGATCCTCGCGCTCGGGGCAGCCCGATCCGGGATCCGGGCGCTGCTCGATGTTCTGGCCTGCGGCATCGTCGATCGGTTCGCCCCGGACGATCTCATCGTGGTCGCAATCGAACACCAAGCGGGTCGTCGAAGCGCACTCGAATCGATCCCTCACATGGCGACCGTCGCCTCGCCTGAACAGCCAGACGTTGTCATGGAACTCATTGAGAACTCCCAAGCGGAACTGCGCCGTCGGTTGACTGATCCGGCATTTCGCAACAGCGACCATCCGGCCCATCTGCTGCTGGTTCGCGATGTCGAACGCCTGACACCCGAGGCGCGGAGCGCGCTGGCTGAACTCGCACAACACGGGGCCGTCGCGGGGATCAACGTCGTAGCGACAGGGTCCCAGCCCGCCGACGCCGAGGGGCTGCTCGGCGCCTGCTCGACCGTTCTCGTGACCGCACTGAGCGACCCTGAGGCCTACCGATTACTCGGCATCGAACAGCCAGAACATTTCGCGTCGATCACCGGTCGATGCCATGCAATCATCGATGGCACACCGACCGTCCTGCAACTCGCCAGTCGCGAAATCAGCCTCGACCTCGCCCTCGCCGTCGCCCTCGCCGAGAAGACTGTGTCGTGACTGTTCAACAATCTGCCGTCGGCATCGAGTGCACCGACCGGGTGCTGCGTGCAGTGCTCATCGATGCAGGTGGCGTTCTCCCGGCGCACGCCGCCGAGGTATCGCTGCGCTCGGTCGGCGACGACCGCGTCGTGCTGGATGCCTTCGTTCGGCTCCGCGCCGAACTCGGTGGCGCTTCAGTCCCGGCACGCATTGCGATGTTTCCGGCGACTTCGTCGTTGCACCGGATCGACGTCACGGGCCAATCCGGTCCCGAACTCAACTCCCTCCGCTGCGATGTCGCCCAACGGCTGGGAATGGCCTCGACGCTCCTCGTCGACGACGGCCCACGTCGTTGGCTGTACGCCCTGAATTGGCCCATCGCACGGGTGCGTCGCTTCGAGACGTTGGCCGAACGTGCCGGTTTCCTCGACGTGGCCGTCGAACCGAGCCCGATCGCCCTGGCCCGCGCTGTTGCCCCCGGTACCCGCTACGTCCGTCGCGCTGCTGCTGCGGGCGAAACATTCACCGCAGCGTTCGACGGAGGCGTGCCGGTCGCAGCAGTTGCATCCAACACGATCGGCGCAGAGCACCCGGCGCTCTTTGGCAGTGGAGCATTGTTCTCTGTGGCGATGTTTGACGGGCTGACTGACATCGAGTCGATCATCGAACAGCTCGGTGCCGTTTACGCCGCTCAACCCAATCTGGTCAACGTCAACGACGTCAACGCAGCGCCACTCCTCGTCGGCACCGAGGAGTACCCGGCGTTTCCGCCGCACGACCTGCGCAGCCCGGCACGGCAGTGCGTGGCCATCGGCGCAGCCATCGGCGCAGCCAGGATCGGCGGACGGCACCGACCGGTCGACATCATGCCGATGATGGTCAACGAAATACCATTGGCCCGCCGACCATGGGCCATCGAGCGTGTCTCGTCCGTCAGCACACCGGCCCCACCGCCGGCACCGGGCGCTACGAAACGCGCACTCTCCCGTTTCCGGCCGCGGCGCGACTGACGGTCACGTGCGGCGCGCCGACGGGCCGCGACGTGTCAGTCGCGATCGAAGATGCTCGGCCGCTTGCCGAACACGGCGACTGCCTGGCGCAGCGGAACGAGGTCGCCGCCAGCGGCGGCACGCGTGCCGGCAGCCTGACTGCGTTCGGCCTCGGCAATAGCGTGCAGCGCAATCTCACGGGCTTGCTCGAGCTCGGTGCGCAGCCGAACGTTCTCAGTTTCGAGGCGCATCACGCGGCGAATTCCCTCGAGATTCATACCTTCGGAAGTCAGCTCGGAGATCCGCCGCAGGATGGCGATATCGACATCGCTGTAGCGGCGATTACCACCTTGGGTTCGAGCCGGCTCGACAAGCCCGCGACGTTCGTAGATCCGCAACGTCTGCGGATGCATGCCCGAGAGTTCAGCCGCGACCGAGATGACATACACCGCTGAAGAGCGCGTGTGCTTCGTTTCGTCGTTATCAGCCATGTGGGTGCCTCATCGGTGAGCGTCGCGCGCTCTCACGCATCGCTCGATTCCTCGCTACTTATCGTGCTGGCATCTACCGTAGTTGCTCTACGGAGTTGCTCGATTGCCGAACGCTCAGCGTCGCTGAGCTCGGTTGGGACCTGCACGTTGACCGTGACGATCAGGTCACCGCACTCTTTGGTGGTGTTGATGCCCTTGCCCTTCACGCGATGGCGGGTCCCCGATTGCGTTCCAGCTCTCACGCGCAATGTCACCGTCGGGCCACCAAGTGTCGGTACCTGAATGTCGGCGCCGAGCGCTGCGTCAGCGAAGGCGATGGGAACCGCAACGGTGAGATTCACGCCGCTACGACCGAACATATGGTGCGGCATGACCTTGAGCTGGACGAGTAGGTCACCGTTCGGGCCGTTGTTCCGACCCGGGCCGCCGCGCCCCTTCAGGCGAATGGTCTGGCCGTCTTTCACACCGGCAGGCAGCCGCGTCTTGACCTCGCGTGGCCGCTTCTCGACACCACCACCGCGGCAAGTACCGCACGGCTCGTCAATCAGGCGGCCGGTGCCCGAGCACAAATGGCATGGCGACGAGAAGGAGAACATGCCCTGGTTGTCGTCGGTGACACCGCGGCCCTGACAGTTGCTGCACACCCTGGGGGAAGTGCCCAGCTTGGCGCCCGACCCGTGACAGGTTGAGCACCGTGCATCAGTGGTCAGATACAGCGTGGTTTCGAGGCCGGTGACGGCATCGGCGAAATCAACCGTGAGTTGAGCTTCGATATCCGCGCCGCGTCGCGGCTGGACACCACTCGAGCCACCTCGACCTCGGCCTTGGCCGCCACCGCGACCAAACATCCCACCGAGAACGTCGCCGAGCCCTCCACCCATGTCGCCAACATTGAAGGAGAATCCGTCAGATCCGCCGGGCCGGCCACCCATCGTGGCGGGGCCCATACGTCGGATTTCGTCGTACTCTGCGCGCTTGTCCTCGTGGCCAAGAACGTCGTAGGCGGACGACACCTCTTTGAACTTTTCCTCGGCAACATCGTCACCGGGGTTCTTGTCAGGGTGCAGCTCTCGGGCGAGCTTGCGGTACGCCTTGGTGATCTCCTTGCCGGTGGCACTCTCGCCTACCCCAAGGGTCTTGTAAAAGTCCTTGTCGAACCAGTCTCGTTGTGCAGCCATCTCGTACTCACCTCCTCGGCGTTCGAGTGACAACGCGCGGTGTCAGACACCACGTGTCAGACACCACGTGTCAGACACCGCGTGTTGTCTCTCAGTCTTTTGTCTTGACCATGGCGGCGCGAAGGGTCTTGCCCTTCCATTGGTAACCGCTGCGCAGCACTTCTGCCACCACCGCTTCACCGCCATCGATCGGCTCGTGAGCGACTGCCTCGGCGACCTCTGGATCGAACGGTTGGCCGTCGAGATCGAGTGTTTCGAGACCTTGCTTTTTGAGCTCGGCCAGCATCTGGTTGAGCAGTGGGCCCACCACGTCGGGATGACGAAGGAACGCTGCTTCAGCCGCATCGAGGACTGGCAGGAACGCTTCAGCGAGTCGCCCGGTCGCCCGGTCGGCATCGATCTGCGCACGAGCAGTGGCCTGCTTGCGGAAGTTTTCGAACTCGGCCTGGACACGTTGAGCGATCGACTTGTAATCGTCGCGCTCGGCAAGAACTGCACCGACATCGACGTCGGAGTAGTCCACCTCGGCACCCGACTCGTCGACAAGTTCTGCCGGAACGACTTCAGGGGTCTCGAAGTCGAGTGCGGACAGGGTGTCGATTTCGTCGAATTCGCCAGCCCGTTCAGGCACGTCGTTCTCGCCCATCGCATCAGCTGCATCAGCAGCCGCTGCCGACTCCGAAGCCGACCGGGATGCGCTCCCGGCTAACTCCTCCTCATTGAGGTCATCGGGATCGACCATGTCGCCGTCTCCCATGTTGGACATGACGGGCGCCTCAGGCTTCCGGCTCGTCGTCGACAATTTCCGCGTCGACGATGTCGTCATCGTTCACTTCACCGGCGCCAGCATCCTGCCCAGATGCAGAGGAGCCTTCGGCCCCTGCGTCCTTCGCAGCTGCTTCGTACAGCTTCTGACTGAATGCCTGGCTGGCTGCCATGAGGGCTTCCGTCGACGACTTGATCACGTCGTTGTCGTTGCCTTCGAGTGCCTTTTTGAGGTCAGCGAGGGGCGCCTCGACGGCGTCCTTCTCGTCAGCCGGGACCTTGTCGCCCTGCTCGCGGAGGACCTTTTCGGTTTGGTAGACGAGGCTGTCAGCGTTGTTGCGAACCTCGGCCTCGGCGCGACGCTTGGCATCTTCTTCGGCGTGGGACTCGGCGTCCTTGACCATCTGCGCGATGTCGTCCTTATTGAGCGTGGACTGGCCGCTGAGCGTCATCGACTGCTCTTTGTTGGTGGCACGGTCCCTGGCACTCACGTGCACGATGCCGTTGGCGTCGATGTCGAAGGTGACCTCGATCTGCGGCACACCACGGGGGGCTGGCGGCAGGTCGACGAGCGTGAACTTGCCGAGCGTCTTGTTGTAACTCGACATCTCGCGCTCGCCCTGGAGCACGTGAATCTCGACCGACGGTTGCATGTCTTCTGCCGTGGTAAACACCTCGGAGCGCTTGGTGGGGATCGTGGTGTTGCGCTCGATGAGCTTGGTCATCACGCCACCCTTGGTTTCAATACCGAGCGACAGCGGCGTGACGTCGAGCAGGAGTACGTCCTTGACGTCGCCGCGGAGCACGCCGGCCTGGACTGCGGCGCCGATGGCAACAACTTCGTCCGGGTTGACGGTCTTGTTCGGCTCTTTGCCAGTGAGGTCCTGCACGAGGTCGGTAACGGCCGGCATGCGGGTCGAGCCGCCGACGAGGATCACGTGGTTGAGTTCACCCTTGGCAACTCCGGCGTCTTTGAGCGCCTGCTCGAACGGGATACGGCAGCGCTCGATGAGGTCAGCGGTGAGCTCCTGGAACTTGGAACGCGTGAGCTGTTCGTCGAGGTGCAGCGGGCCGTCGGCCGTGGCGGTGATGAACGGCAGGTTGATCTGCGTGCTCTGCACCTGGCTGAGTTCGACTTTGGCCTTCTCGGCGGCTTCCTGCAGGCGCTGTGCAGCCATTCGATCGACGCTGAGGTCGACGCCCTGAGCGGCCTTGAACTGCTGGACGAGCCAGTCGATGATGCGTTGGTCCCAGTCGTCGCCACCGAGAACGGTGTCGCCATGCGTGGACTTCACTTCGAAGACGCCGTCGCCGATCTCGAGGACTGACACGTCGAACGTGCCGCCACCAAGGTCGAACACGAGGATGGTTTCATCTTCGTCGCTCTTGTCGAGGCCGTAGGCAAGCGCCGCTGCAGTCGGCTCGTTGATGATGCGCAGGACTTCGAGGCCTGCGATGGTTCCGGCTTCCTTCGTGGCGGTGCGCTGGGCATCGTCGAAGTAGGCGGGGACAGTGATGACGGCCTGCGTGACCGTGTC
>JBLIKS010000112.1:0-8314 GCA_047635555.1 Candidatus Azotimanducaceae bacterium | reverse complement strand
ACGACCTGGGTGGCGTTACTCGCCAGCCAGCCCTTCGACCATGTGGTCGACCAAGTTGCGCGACACCACAACGTGGGATCGCAAGAAGCCGCTGAAGCGGTCCACGCCTTCGCCGAATCACTCGTTGCAGAGAAGCTTCTCATCAGAGGGGACGTCGACGCGTTGAGAGAGCCGATCCAGCTCCCAGCCGAGACGGCCTCGGCGGCGTGGGTTGCTCCGTCGTTCGAGAAATTCACCGACATGCAGGACCTGCTCCTCTTCGACCCGATCCATGAAGTACAGCCTTCAGGCTGGCCGCGCGCCGCCGATCCGACCACGTGACCGAATCGTCCACCGACGGCCAACAATCAGAGTCGGACGCGACCGGCCCAAGCCTGCGCTGTCAACTCGACGCGCTTGTCGAGGAGGCGCTCACAGCCTCGACTGCTGGAGTGGCGAGTTCGTGGGGACCGATCGAGCTCGAACTCAGTAGTGAGTCGGTCGAAAATCGAGATGACATCCTCCGATACCTGGCACCTGGCCGCGGAACCTGGCCCACGATGCGGATTGTGACCATGTCGTCGAGGACGATACCGATGGAGCGGATTCCTACACAGATGCGGCCGATCGGCGAGACCAGCGCAATAGTCCGCGACGATGACCTCATTGCGATCGCATCCGGACACGAACACTCGCTGTGGATTCTTCGTGCCGATCTTCGAACCGCTGTGAGGTGGGTCACCGACACGAACGATGTTCCGCTCTGGGAACAGCTCAGCCCCTTGCGAACAGCATCACGCTGGGATGCGGCGGCCAACGGAGCGGCCACAGTGCACTGCGGCGCAGTCGGCAACGAGAACGGTGCCGTCTTACTGGTGGGCGATGCGGGTGCCGGAAAATCGACGACCACGATGGCGTGTCTTGGCACTGGCCTCGAAGTGCTCGGCGATGACTTCTGCTTCGTTGACCCGACGGAACCCGCCCCGATGGTCGACGCCATGTACCGACTCGCAAAGCTCGATGAGCGTTCACTCGACCTGCTCCCCCATCTACGTGACCGCGTCGTCGGAACCGGCCTGCGCGGCAAGTCGCTCATCGAGCTCGATCAACTCACATCGTCGTCGCTGCCCATTCGAGCCGTCTGCCATGTCACGCGCGATCACAGCAGACCGACAGGCCTCGAGCCTCTGAGCCGCATGCAGGCACTACGCGCCGCTGCTCCGAGCACCATCTTTCAGGTGAGACTCGCCGAACAAGAGACCTGGAACGCACTCTCGACGGTGATCCGGAAGGTCGCGGCGCATCGCTTGCACGTCGACCGGGTCGCCGATGCCCCCGCTGCGATCACCGAACTCCTCGAATCGACGGTCTGCGAACATGGCTGAGCTCGCACACGATGACGTCACGGTCGTCGTTCCCGCGTACAACGCCGCGGAGACGATCGAGCGAACGCTTCGCTCGATAACGTCCCAGTCGGAGAGGCGGCCGCACCTCTTGGTCATCGATGATGCGTCGACCGATCAGACGGCCGCGCTCGCCGCCCAACTCGGTGCCACTGTGTTGCCCGGCGGCGGAACCGGACCTGGCGGCGCACGGAACATCGGGATCCACAACACGGTGACACCACTCGTCGCCTTCTGCGACGCCGACGACGAATGGACCAAAAGTCGGCTCGACGATGACCTCGACCATTTCCGGGCCTCCCCCGACACCGACATTCTGCTCGGAACAAGCCGGTACGAGACAGACGACCCGGCGTTGCTCGACGGACACAACTTCGACAACGACGACCGATGCGCACTCATCCCCCACTTCGGCGCGGCAACGATACGCACCGACGTTTTCGCGAGCGTGGGCACCATCGACAGTGGGCGCCGAAACTACGAGGACTACGAATTCTTCCAACGAGCGCGTGACCTCGGCGCCACCATCGTCGAACACGCGCGCGTCGCTCAGGTTCGTCACCTCATCGCCACGAGCGCATCGCACCAACACCCAGCAAGCCCCCCCGACCTCCTCGCCGTACTCCGCGAATCGGTGCAGCGGCGACGAACATCGGACACCCCAACGCGCGACAACGAGATGAAGCGGCCGTGAACTCATTGTGGTGGCTCCCGGAATTCCCGCCCAATCAGGGCGGTATCGGTACGTTCGCGAGTCTGGTCGCGCCCGCGCTCGCGGCACGTGGGAACGTAACGACCTTGCTCGTCTGCCAAGGGGAGAGCTCCGGTGACATCCTCGACGGCGTCCGTATCGTCAGGGAGCCGGTCAGAACGGCCTTCGAGCGCGCAGAACCAGCGTCAATCGTCCGGATGCGTCGAAAGATCGTTGCGTTGAAGAACGAGGTCGCTGCTGACCTCTACCACCTCCACATCACCGACCCCACACCGATCATCCATCTTTCGACGCTGAGCGAAGCGCCAGCCCCGACGATCACCACCCTGCACAACGAGATGCTCCAACAGTTTCCGACCGACGACCGCGAGTCACTGATGGCCCGAGTGCTCGACGAGAGTCGGATTATCGTGTGTTGCTCGGGAAGCAGCGCACTTCTCAACGCAGGGGCGTCGCCGCGCTTCGCCACCAAGGTCGTCGCGATCCCGAACGGCATCGCGATCGACCGCGGACCGCTCCCGCTGCCAGACAATCCCACACTTCTCGCGATCGGGCGCCTGGTCGAGCAGAAGGGATTCCATCGCGCCATCGAAGCAATGCCACACGTTCTGGAGGCACGACCCGACACCCATCTGCGGATCCTGGGTGAGGGGCCGGAGCGGGCACGACTCGAATCACTCGTCGACGAGCTCGGAGTTCGCGATTCGGTCAGTCTGCCGGGCCACGTCCATCACAGCACAATGGTCGAGGAGTTCACCCGAGCTCAGGTTGTCGTGGCACCCTCTGTTCACGAAGGGCTGCCGTATGCACTGCTGGAGGCAGCCTCGTACGGACGGCCGATCGTCGGAACCAACGTCGGCGGCATCAGGGACGTGGTCACCCACGGAGTGAATGGAGTTCTCGTCGAACCGGACGCCGCTGATCACGACCCATCGGTCCTGGCCGATTCGGTGCTGAGCATCCTCAACTCCAACGAACTCGCTCGATCGTACGCAGCGGCAGGCCGACGTCACATCGAGCGCCACCTTTCGCTCGAGAAGTGTGTCGAACGCTATGAACATGTTTACCGCGCGGCCGTGCAAGAGCCTCACGACGTTGCGATCATCGTTCCCGCCTACAACGCAGCACGGCACCTCGCTGCCAGCCTCGATTCCATCCTCCACGACGTGGCCCACCCCGAACACCATGACTTGACCTTCCAAATCCTCGTGGTCGATGACGGCTCAACCGACTCGACACAGGAGATCGCCAAGTCCTACGCCCACCACGGCATCGAGGTCTTCAGCCAACCGAACCTTGGCGGACCGATGGCCCGCAATGCGGGACTTGCTCTGACCCGCAGCGAATTCGTCGCTCACTTCGACGCTGACGATCTCTGGGAGCCCGGTCGGCTCGCAGCGCTTCTCGCACCGTTCCGAGCGCAACACGGCGACGACCTCGACGCAACTTTTGGTCTCGCCATCGAGTTCGCCGACGACGATGCACCAGCAAACGCAACGGTAACGGCCGAGCCGCGTCTGGCACGAATGCCGACCGTCGGGCTGCTCAGAAGAACAGCGCATCAGACACACGGCGGATTCACGACGAACGACCACAACGATCAATTCGGCTGGGCAAGCCTCGCCCTCGCGAAGGGGCTTCGGCACACCAACGTGGCCTCGGTCGTCATTCGGCGTCGGATTCACGGAACGAACACGTCGCACCGATTCGCGTTCACCACCGATACGTCTCGGGTTGCCGTGGTCAAGCAGGCCCTCGAAGCTCGGCGAAGCGCGACCCGTCAGGACGCAAGCAGCGACATCGCTGACCACGCGTGACGGCGATCGCTCAAGCGTCGAAATCCGGATGGCGTTCTCGGTAGCGAGCGATCCAGTCGGCATTAAGGCCATCGGCCTGACGCTGTAAACGCGATGCAATCAACCCGGACAATGGTTCGGGTAACTCGATGCCAGCGGTGTCGAGCAGTTCGGCGATCACCTGTTCGCGGTCAGCGCTGAGGCGCTCGTAGGTCACTCGGTATGGCTCGATTCCCCGTTTCGCAAAGTAGCGATCCCATCCAGCGCGACCGTCGACAGCCTTGCGAACGAGACGCTCAAGTTCGGGTTCGTCGTAGCGCGGCTGCTCTCGTCGACCGTTGCTGCGCGCGTCGGAACGCCACGTGTCGGTTTGCAGCGCTCGAAGCGAGGACACTGCCTGTGCCACGACATCCTCGCGCCACAAGTGCACCCAGGTGACCTCCCCGGGGAGCCATGAATCGTCAAAGCCGAGCCGTTCCATCTCAATCCATTGATGCCATTGGATGTTCACCGCAAAAACACCGTTGGGGGTCGTCCGGCGACAAATCACGTCGTCCAGGTATCGCTCGATTTCCGCGTGTCCATAGCGCCACGATCGATCCCAGAACCGGCGCAGGCGAAGACGCCGCCCCCAGCCGATCAAGACCTCCTGGCGTCGGCGCTTGGGAAAGCCGTGCGTGCCTTCCCACGAGGAAAATTTGTAAGGACTGCAGTACTCCGTCGGTACGCCACAGTGTTCAGTCGACGCGAGCAGCTCGGACAACATCGTGCTGCCCGTTCGCACCTCCGATGCGATCACTACCGTTTGTTCAGCCGCAGTCTCGGGCCAATCGACTTCACACTCGCCCTGCGTCTGTTCGGTTCGCCGCAGCCGGCCAAGTACTGCTCTGGGGTCGGCCGCCCACCGGGCCAATCGGCTCACACGCGTGGCGACCAGCCGTGCCGTCGCACGCATCACCATGAGCGCCGCTGCCGCCGAGCGGCAATGACACGACGTGCCTTGTCGACGCGTCGGCGAATCATCGTGACGCTGCCGCCGCCATTGCTGGCGCTGCGGATCCGACCGGCGGCGTATCGATGCGCTGAGGGCCGACGACCGTTCGCTCGTTCCGTGTCGATGAAGGGCCGAATCCGTTCTGGGCGTGGAATACCGCGGGCCAGCATGCGCCACTCAAGTTCGACAATGCGATCTGTCCGGGACTCGTCGAGCCGAGCCACGACCTCGGCAGGCACAGCGACATCGAAGTGGTCGATGCAGAACTGCAACCCGGCAACGACGGGTCGGGCGATGCCGAGTTCGTTGACCGACTCGACAACGTCGTCCCAAAAACTCTCGCAGACCGACTCGTCAAGGGTGTCTCCGGCTGCGTACGAGACCAGCGTTGCGACGTCGATCGGCCAGCGGATGGAGCTGCTGTGCTCGGGACCCATGCCGTGGACGACACTCAGAACCAACTCGTCGGCGCTGGAGTAACGACGGCATGCCCGCCCTGCGATCGTCATTGGAACCGCCCGATCACTCCATTGCTCGGGTGTTCGGCAGAAGCGGGGAAAGACCATCCAGCGATGAAGGTCGACTTCGTTTCCGTCGCGGTCCAGGACGCTGCAGGCGTGGGCATACGACGTTTGACGCGAGTGCGATGCCAGCGCCCAACCCGCTGCTGCCAACAACTCCATCGCGTCTTCAAACAGGTTGACGCCAACGATCACATCGATGTCGCCCATGCTCCGATTGCCGACGTGCGGGTAGGCCGTATGTACAAGAGCTGCCCCCTTGGCGACAATCGGCTCGATGCCAAGCGGTTGGAGTGCGTCAAGTGCCCTCCCCGCGGCCTCGAACGCGAGCTGGTTCGACGCCCACGTTCGTCGACGTAGTCCTGCGAGTCGGCCCGCATCGTCGCCGAGATCGGAGCGCGCCAGGTTCGCTGCGACCGCGGGGAACACCGCATGCGCGCGCCCGTGCGAACCATCCAGGTCGTGGTCGACGCGCCATCGGCTCCAGGCGTCCATGGCCATGTCCGGTTCGAGGATTGCAGCGCGCAGCAGGTCGATCTCCCCCGCTGCTGGCGCAACGCGCCCAAGGCCCAATCGCCGCGTTGACCTCATCGTTGCTCCCTCGTCACCGTTGTCGTCAGTATGTTCTCGATGCCGGAGCGAAACTCGCCCAGGGAGAACATCGTCGCGTGGTCGCGCAGTGCAGTCGACGTAAACCGACTGCGGTCGAAAGCCTGCAACGCCCGCGCCCATTCGCCCGGATCGGCGCCCTCGACGTGCACGCCGGTCACCCCGTCAATCACCGTTTCAAGGGCGCCACCTGCAGCGCGGGCGATAACCGGAGTACCCGCTGCCTGCGCTTCGACCGGCAACATGCCGAAGTCCTCGACACCCGGAAACAGCAACGCCCGACTTGATGCGAGCAACGATCGGAGTTCGTCGTCATCGGGCCCTTCGACAAAGCGGACGGTTGGGCCAGCGAGTAGCTGCAAGCGTTCCAGCTCCGGACCGCTCCCGGCCACGATGAGTGCGACACCGGCTTTGGTCGCAGCCTTGACGGCGACAGCGGTCTCCTTGTAGGCCACCAGTCGCCCCGCTGTGAGGAAGGGCGCATCGGGGTGAGCACCTCTGGCGCGATCGGCTGCCGTGGCCGCCGCCCAGAACTCGACGTCAACTGCCGGATACACCACGTCTGAGTCACGCCCATACGACTCGCTCACGCGACTCGCGACGAAGTTCGATATGGCAACAAATCGTGAGACCCTACGGCTGTGACGTCGATCGAGAGCTCGCAGGATCGCTGCGAATCCCGGCATGAGCCGGCGCAGCGGCGCGGGGAATCGACCAGCCTCGATGCGCCAATTCCACGCATATCGCATCGGTGTGTAGCAGTACGAAACAATCGATGCCAGGGGAGCACGGATCGCGTTCGTCATGCAGTGGCTGCTCGTGACCACCCGGTCGGCGACGCGCAAGTCGAGCGACCACCAGACGATCGGCATGATTGGAAGAAAGAACTGCAGCCGGCCGGTGCGAGCGACCCACCGACCTCCCCGCCAAGTACGAACGGGCACGTCAAACTGCAGACGTTCGACCAGCTCGTCGTCCAGAGCGAAGACGTAGACCGCCTGAGCGTCTGAGACGCGCGCCAGTTCGGCTGCACACTTGTCGGAGCCACCCAACGCCATGAGCCACTCGTGTACGACGACCCGCCTCAGGGTCCTCGCCTCCCGTTGGGTCGCGCTTCCCCACAGAGCGGCACCGATCAGTGAGCGAATCATTCAGACCGCGACTCGTCGATCGCGTGGGGGCCACTGACTTCCCACGCTCGCATGCCACCAAAGATCATCATCATCCCGACGAGGCCGACGCCCGTACCGAGGAGGCCCGCAGACACGACCCCAACCAGGGCGCCGAACAGCATCGACATACGGCTGAGCAACCGATCACCATCCGACCCGCGACCGGGATCGGGCTTCGTCCTCCGCCACGCCAGCCAGAACGGTATCGCTCCGAGAGCGAGGCCAAGAAGACCGGTCTCAGCGAGAAGATAAAGATATTGGTTGTGCGGTTGGGCGTCGGTATGCAAGGACCGTTCCGCGTCAGTCACGAGGTACACGAACCCCTCGACGCCAACCGAGGTCGGTCCTTCGTCGTTGACTCGGTATCTGCCGATCCCAATGATCGGGCTTGCTGTGAACTGGTCGACTGCACGACCCCAGATGCTGAAGCGCAGCAGGATGTTCGCCTCGGCCTCAGACGAACTGGCTTCGACCGCCGTTACCGAATCTGCTGACGTGAACGAGATTCTTGCATCGCGGTAGAACTCCGCTGTCGTGACAATCTCGACAGTTTCACGAAGACGGCTCGACCCGGCCAGCGCCAGGCCGACGATCACGAACCCTGCGAGGACAGGACGAACGATCGATCGGATCGAGTAACGCCCCGCAACGACGATTGCTCCGCAGATGAGGACAGCGATGATCGAGGTTCGCGAACCGGACAAAACTGCTGCAGCGAGCATCGACCCAAACGCAACCGCCCGAATCGCCGTCGTCGCGATGAGATGGGGTTGCACGATCAGAACGAGCATTCCCGCGCTCGCGAGGAAACCAGGAACGTGGTGGCTGGTCGTGAAGCCGTAAAGAAGGTTCCCGCCTCTGACTGTGTCGACTCCGGCCAGGTAGAGCGCAGCCGTGACACCCGAGACGCCAGAGATCAGCCACACAACCGCTGACAGGATGCGCCGGAAGGTGGCTACCCGCTGCAGCCCGCACATCGCGGCAGCGAGTCCGATAACGACGAGCGAACGACCTTCCGTCGACACCCAGTCGGAAACCGCGGTGCGGTCGTTGAGCGCCGGCATCGCACCGACGGCGAATCCGTAGACCACCCAAACCACACCAAGCGTCGCGCATGCCTTGACAATG
>JBLIKS010000111.1:0-8317 GCA_047635555.1 Candidatus Azotimanducaceae bacterium | reverse complement strand
AATTCTTCCGCGGTCGTGGCGACTGGGAGAAATTGTGGGGCCTCGTCGTGATGTTCTTCCTCGTCGTGTTCATCGTCGAGCGCATCTCCGTCACCCTCCGTCGGAGGCTCGTCTGATGACCGACTCGAAGTTGCGCATCAATCTGATGCCGACACCGCCTGATGGTGTCGAGCTCCCAAAGAAGCCGCTGGCCAAGTTCCGATCGATCTCGACCGCGCTCGCCGTCGCGCTTGTGTCGTGGTCAGCAATAGGCCTCGACGCGAAATGGTCGCGCCTCCTCGAAGCCCCCGCCGACATGTGGACGCTCGGCCGCGTCATGTTCGACAGCATGGAGGCCGGCAAGATTCCCGTGTTGCTCAGCGCAATGTGGGAGTCGATCGCCATTGCGTGGCTCGGCACGATCATCGCCGCAATCTTTGCCGTTCCGCTGTCGTTCCTCGCGGCCGAGAATCTCGTCGGCAAACCTGTTGCGTGGATGACTCGCCAGGTGTTCAACCTGCTGCGAGCGATCCCCGAAATCATTCTGGCGTTGGCGTTCATTCCGATCTTCGGTCTGAAGCCGATGGCGGGCGTTCTGGCGATCGGTGTCGGATCGATCGGCACCCTCGGCAAGCTCTTCTACGAGATCATCGAAGGCATCAACAAGGGCCCGCTTGAAGCGGCCGACGCCGTCGGGGCCTCTCGCCTCCAGCGTCTTCGCTGGGGTGTACTGCCGCAAGTGACGCCAGAAATCACATCATTTCTGCTCTATCGCTTCGAGGTCAACATCCGCGCCTCTGCGGTGCTGGGTCTCGTCGGTGCCGGTGGCATCGGTTCCGACCTCGCCGAAGCTCTGAAGTTTAAGGACTTTGGCACTGCCGGGCTCGGTCTGATCATCGTCGTGCTGGGCACCATCTGCGTCGACACGATCTCCGGTGCTGTACGTCGCCGTATCGTGGGTGGCAAGAAGACGATGCAAGACGTTGAGCGTCAGGCATCACTCAACGTCAGAGCGATGGGCGTCTGACCAATGGCCGACTCCGGACAGCCAGCCGAGTTCATTCTGGGCGTCGACCTCGATGGCGTCGTTGCCGACCACACCTTTCGCTTTCGCGAGATCATGGCCGACCTCCGCGGCGTCGACCCCGAGACCATGCCACTGGAGCGTTCGTGGGACTTCGGCGAGTGGGGCCTCGAACCCGACGAGTACGCCCACTTCCATCGCATCGCAGTCATGGAACACGACATGTTCGCCACGATGCGGGTCATCGATGGAGCGGCCGAAGCGCTGTGGCGCCTGAGTGATGCCGGCGTCTGGATCCGCATCATCACGCACCGGCTCTACACCCACTGGGGCCATGCCAAGACGATTGCCGACACGGCCAACTGGCTCGACACGCATCGCATCCCGTACCGCGACCTCTGCTTCCTCGGCAAGAAGCCACAGGTCGAAGCAGACGCCTACATCGACGACGCGCCGCACAACATCGAGCAGTTGCGTGCAGCTGGCAACACCGTGATCGCCTTCGAGCAGCCGTACAACCGCTCCATCGACGGATTACGAGCTGTCAACTGGGCCGAGGTGGAAGCAATCGTCACCGATTTAGCTGCACAACACACCGGCCAGTTTCAGGCACAACTCCCCGGCATCGACGCCGGTTCTGATCGCGTCCACCGCAACCGCAACTGACAATCGCATGCGACGCACTCGGCCCGCAGGTTCATCAGGTTCGCCGCGTGTTGAAAGCAGCTGGAACCCATTGACGTTCACGCATCGCCGCGACACTCCGAACCGAGCTTGGTTGCCTGTCACATTCTTGGTCTGACCAGAGCGTGACACGACTGGCCGATTTAGCAGTACCTTGGCAACCATGAGCGAGCAGGTCACCGACCACTCTTCACCAGATCCTCGTGATCGTGATCACAATCACGAGGAGAAGCACGACCACAACGACGATGACCATGCCCACGGTTCCGGTTACATGGTTCACCGTCACCGTGATGTCACGGGCGGCACTGTGCGCGCTGCCGTGTTTGGCGTCAGCGACGGCCTGGTCTCCAATGTGGCGCTGATTTTGGGTGTGGCTGCGGCAGCATCGACCCGTTCGAACGTACTCGTCGCAGGCGTTGCCGGCTTGCTCGCAGGCTCGGCATCCATGGCCGCCGGCGAGTACGTGTCAATGAAAGCTCAAGCCGAGCTGGTCGAACGAGAACTCGCAATCGAGAAGCGATCCATCGCCAAGCAACCAGAGATGGAGACCCGCGAGCTCGCCGCTATCTACCGCCGGCGTGGTGCCGATGCCGAGACCGCAAAGCGCATGGCCGAACAGGTCCACCAAAACCCTGACATCGCCCTCGACGTGCACGCTCGTGAAGAACTTGGCGTCGACCCTGACGAGACTGGCAACCCGGCCGCCGCCGCGATCAGCTCGTTCTTTGCGTTTGCCATCGGTGCAATGATCCCGCTCTTCCCCTGGTTCTTCAGCGAGGGCAACGCAGCGGTCATCGCGTCGTCCATCCTCGGCCTCATCGCTGCCGCCACCGTGGGCGTCGTGCTGGCCCGGTTCACCGAACGCTCGATGCTGCGCACGGCAGGCCGACAGGTCGGCTGGGCTGTTGTTGCCTGCTCCGTCACCTGGGTGATCGGTAGCTGGCTGGGCGCCGTCGTCTGATGGGCGTGTCGCACATGGGCGACACTCCTGAATCAGCTGCAGCGGCAACCACCCGTGAGTGGGTCGATCGTGTGCACTCGCTCCTCGGCCTGCACGCCACCGAGGGCAACTCGATCGAGGTGCTGCGCAACGGCGACGAAATCTTCGGTTCGATGCTCGATGCGATCAACAACGCCGAGCGGACGGTCGACATCGTCACATTCGTCTTCTGGACTGGCCATGTTGCGGACCGGTTCGCCCGAGCGCTCGCCGGCGCAGCCAATCGTGGCTGCCGTGTGCGCGTGTTGATCGACGCGCTCGCCGAACGAAAGCTCGACGCCGGCCTCGTGTCGGTGATGAAAGGGGCCGGTTGCGACGTTCGCTGGTTTCGACCGTTCACTGACGAGAAGATCCCCCAGCTCAACGGAGCAAACAACCGCACGCATCGCAAGATTCTGGTCATCGATGGCAGCGCCGGTTTCATCGGCGGTGTCGGGATCGCCGACGAGTGGTCGGGTAACGCTCGGAACGAGAACGAGTACCGCGACACGCATCTTCGTGTCCGGGGCCCTGCCGTCGCTGGCCTCCTCGCTGGCTTCATCGACAATTGGGCCGACCACAATCACAGCGGCTTCGACCCGATGTCCGAACCGCTCATTGATATGTCGCCCGCGGGCGACTCAACCTGTGTCGTCGTTCAAGCTGCTGCTGAAAATGGATCGAACGACATCTGGCGGCTGATGATCACCATGATCGCCTGTGCGCAGCACCGCATCAGGATTGCGTCGGCCTATTTCAACCCCGGTGTCCAACTGTCTCAAGAGCTCATCAACGCGGTCGGTCGAGGCGTCTCCGTCGAGATCATGTTGCCGGGCAAGCACGCCGACAAGCGTTTCATCCAGATCGCCGGCGAGGCGTCGTACCACCGACTCTTGGTTGCCGGTGTCGTGATTCGCACATATGAGGTGTCGATGATGCACGCCAAGGTGATGACGGTCGACGGCACCGTTGCGTCGGTCGGATCGGCAAACTTCAACCAGCGTTCGCTGCGTCACGACGACGAAGCGAATATCGTCATCTTCGACCCCGCTGTCGTGCAGGTGCTCGACCAACACTTCGACCAAGACCTCGAAAACACGATCCTCCTCGATCCGGCACAGTGGGCTGAACGAGGCATGCTGCAACGTGTTGCCGAGCGCGTGTCGGAAACCGTCAATCATTGGCTTTGACGAGGCGCCTCACAAAAACTGGATGGAACTGCCCACCGCCCCCATCCGGCGCTCCGTGCGAACTACCGTCAGAGGCTGTGTCCCCGTCAACCTCCTACCGACTTGCGCGCCGCCGCGCTCGCCTCGGGCGAGTAGCGCTGCCCCGGGTCGCTTCGGTGATCATCGCTGTGGCACTCGGTCTCGCTACCGTCGGCGACGGATCGACCGTCGGGGCTGACCACAGCAGCGAAGAGGCCAAGCAAGCAGCGCGCGAGATCCAGGCTGCCCGTGACCGCGCGAATGACGCGGCCCAAGCCTTATTCGATGCAAAGTCGGCAATCGACACGCTGACAATCGAGATTGCCGAAACCGAAGCCGAGCTTGCAGCGGTCGAAAAAAAAGCCAACGAGATGCAGACCGCACTCGAGGCGTCAGCGATCCGGCGCTTCACCCAGTCGGGCGGTTCGAGCTTCCTGCTCCTCGGCGATCTTTCTGATGCGACCAATCAGCTGACCGCTGATGTGCTCGCCGCCGTGACAATCGAGACTGCGAACGTCGAACTCGACGACTTCGCCGCCGTCATCGTTGACGTCGGCGCAACTCGTACGAAACTCGAACAGCAGAGGGCGCAGCAATCCGCGGCGCAACAGAACTTCACTCGGTTGGAGCAGCAGGCTGAGGCCCAAATTGTCCAGCTCCAAGAGGTGGAGTCGCAGCGCGTGATTGACGATGCAATCGAGCATGAGTTGCAACGTCAGCGCGAGGAACGCGCTCGCCAGGACGCAGCTGCAGCAAAAACTGCTGCCGACCGAAAGCGAGCCGCGGCAGCGGCCGCCGCTGCGGACGCGACGGTCGCCAGCTCCGGTGGCGGTGCGGCAGCAACGCCTCCACCATCCAATGCAGGGAGCGGCATGGTCTGTCCAATTGGTGGCAACTACGGGTTCGCCGACACCTGGGGCGCACCACGATCGGGCGGTCGGAGTCACCAGGGCGTCGACATGATCGCGGCGCCGGGTGTGCCAATCATCGCCGCCGAGGCAGGCATCGTTCGATTCTCCAGCAACCGCCTGGGCGGCAATGCTGCCTGGCTCACTGGGAACAGCGGAACGAAGTACTACTACGCACACCTCAGCAGCTATGTGGGGAGCAGCGGGTCGGTGTCGCGCGGCCAACAGATCGGCCGCAATGGCCAAACAGGCAACGCCGGCACGCCCCATCTGCATTTCGAAGTGCACCCAGGCGGCGGACGAGCCGTCAACCCGTACCCGTACGTCCGCGCCGTCTGCTGAACCTTCCACTGCTTCTCGTTACAGAAGCGGACATTCAGTACGATTTGGGTAGTCCGAGCACATTCTGGGCAATGTAGTTCAGGGTCATCTCCTGGCTGACCGGCGCCAGCCGCTGCAGCCGGGCTTCGCGCCAGTACCGCTCGACCTGATACTCCACGGCATAGCCAAGCCCCCCGTGCGTCTGAACTGCCTGGTCAGCAGCGAAATACGATGCCTCAGCCGCCAAATACTTGGCCGTGTTCGCCTGCTCGCCGCACTCGAGACCGGCGTCGTATCGTTCGGCTGCTACGGCCATCATCGTGTACGCCGCTTGCAGTTCCATGTGCGCCTTGGCAAGCGGGTGTGAGATGGCCTGGTTTTTGCCGATCGGTCGACCGAACACCTCACGTTCCTTGGCGTAACCAATCGCCCGCTGGAGGGCAATCTCGCCGATGCCACATGCCATCGAAGCGAGCAGAATTCGCTCGGCGTTGAGCCCGTGCAAAATGTGCTGGAACCCACGCCCGCGCTCGCCAACCATTCGCCACCCTTCAACCGGCAGCTCGTCGTATGCGACTTCGCATGATGCCACAGCGTTGCGACCGAGCTTCGGAATCGGTGCGATGTCGCAGTACTGCCGGTCGAGATCAACGAGAAACAGCGACAGCCCACCGAAGCCTTCACCCGGCTCACCGTCGGTCCGGGCAAGGAGCAGGCAGACCTCCGATTCGAGCGCTTTCGATGTCCAGATCTTGCGACCCGAGATGACGAAACCGCCCATCCCGTCGGCAACCGCGCGGGTCGAGATCCGGCTGGTGTCGGTCCCTGCATCAGGTTCGGTCACACCGAAGGCAACGTGGAGGTCGCCCGCAGCCGCACGCGGCAGGAATGTGTCCTTGAGCTGCTCGTTGCCGAACTTGATGACAGGTGCGAGGCCGAACATTGTGAGGTGGATGGCCGTCGAACCGTTCATCGCTGCGCCTGAGGCGGCCACGCGGTTGAGAACGAGGGCACCCTCGGCAATGCCCTGCCCTCCCCCGCCGTATTGCTCAGGGATCGCAATACCGACCCAGCCGCCTGCGGCCATGGCGTCGTAGAACTCCCACGGGAATTCGTGCGCTTGGTCTTTGGCCGACCAGTAATCGTCACCGAAGTCAGAACAGACTCGGTCAACGCCCTCGATGATCGCTGCGTGATGCTCGGAGTGCTGCGTTGAGTTGGGAGCCATACGGTTCTGAGCATGCCAGCTGACCAGCCGACGCACATCAGCGATCCGGCTCGGCCCGCCGGCCCCCGTTGGCCTAGCGTTGCAAGAATGGTCGCATCGCAAGAACCGTCGAATCGGAAACAGTGGGAGGAGGCCTTTGGTGCCTCGAAACTGACACCTGGCACCCACGCCACAATGTCGGGCATCCCGCTGGAGGCCGTGTATGGCCCGGACGACGGCGAGTTCCCCGGCCAGTACCCGTACACCCGCGGTCCGTACGCTTCCATGTACCGGTCGAAGCTCTGGACAATGCGCATGTTTGCTGGGTTCGGCACCGCCCAAGACACGAACGGGCGTTTCAAAGAGATCATCAACTCCGGTGGCACCGGCCTGTCGACGGCATTCGACATGCCGACGCTGCTTGGCCTCGATTCCGATCATGAGATGTCAATCGGCGAGGTCGGCCGCTGCGGCGTTGCCATCGACACGCTTGCTGACATGTCCGACCTCTACGCCGGGATCGACCTCGGCCAGATCACCACGTCGATGACGATTAACTCACCGGCGGCCGTGATCTTCGCCATGTTCATCGCGCAGGCCGAACAAGCTGGCATCCCGCGCGCCCAGCTCGGCGGCACCCTTCAGAACGACATCTTGAAGGAATACCAGGCGCAGAAGGAGTACGTGTTCCCTCCTCGCCAATCGATGCGCCTCGTCCGCGACACAATCGACTTCACCGCCGCCGAGATGCCCCGCTGGCACTCCATCTCGATCTCCGGCTACCACATCCGCGAGGCCGGATCGACTGCAGCCGAAGAGCTCGCCTTCACCCTCGCCAACGGATTCGCCTACGTCGAGTTGGCGATGCAGGCAGGGCTCGACGTCGACGCCTTCGCGCCACGACTCAGCTTCTTCTTCAACGCCCACATCGACTTCTTCGAGGAGATCGCGAAGTATCGGGCCGCTCGCCGCATCTGGGCACGCTGGATGAAGGAGCGGTACGGCGCTGAGAACGAACGCTCGATGCAGCTCCGCTTCCACACCCAGACCGCCGGCGTGTCACTCACCGCACAGCAGCCTGAGGTCAACATCGTCCGCACCGCAATCGAAGCCCTCGCGGGCGTCCTCGGTGGCAGTCAGTCGTTGCACACCAACTCGATGGACGAGGCAATGGCGCTCCCGACCGAGAAGGCTGCACGCATCGCGCTCCGCACCCAGCAGGTCATTGCTCACGAGACCAACGTCGCGAGCGTCGCCGACCCGCTCGGCGGCAGCTACTACGTCGAGGAACTGACCGATGAAATGGAACGTCAGGCCGAGGAGCTGTTCGCGTACCTCGACGTCCTCGGCAACGGGTCGATGCTCGAAGGAGCCATCCAGGGCATCGAAGAGAACTGGTTCCAGGGCCGCATCGCGGACTCCGCGTACGAACTCGAGCGTCGGTTCAACACTGGCGACCACATCCGCGTCGGTGTCAATGCGTTCCGCGAAGGCAACGACGACGCCCAGATCGACCTGCTCCGCATCTCGAACGAAGACGAACAGAAGCAGCGCAAGCGACTCGGCCAGGTACGTCAAGATCGTGACCAGGCAACGGTCGACGCATCTTTGGAGCGGGTCCGCGCTGACGCTGCTGACCCTGAGGTCAACCTGATGCCAGCGATCATCGACGCTGTGAAGTCGTACGCCACCCTCGGCGAAGTCATGGCCACGATGGAAGCCGAATTCGGACGCCACGTCGAAGTTCCAGTCATCTAACCCACCCGCATCTCATCCGCATCTCACCCGGTCATCGCATTCTCGTCGCCGGCGTCGCCCTGATCGGTGTCTGTGCCGGCGCAAGCGCCCTGTGGTGTGCACACCTCAAGCTCACACCCATCATCACCACGACAACCGCGACGCAGGCGCCATCGGGCGTGTCGGTCGGCGTCACCGCCATGGTTGGCAACGAAGTGGCTGACGGAGATCGAGATCAAGTGTCATGCAATTGATGGCAGTGGAATG
>JBLIKS010000110.1:0-8317 GCA_047635555.1 Candidatus Azotimanducaceae bacterium | reverse complement strand
GCTGGTGTCCTCAGCGGGTGTCACTGTGGCCCATCGTTGGACCGTGAGTTAACGCTCAGGCGTCGACGAGTTCGGGCGCTGCAGCATCGTCGATGCTGTCGTCGTCGTTCAGTGAGGCGACAGGGAGCAACGTGTCGCTTCGTTTATCGAACCACCAAAGTCCAATGGCAAACGCATAGCCCGCAACAACGACGATGATCGACCGCGGCCAGAGCAGAATCGGCTCGACAATGCTGTTCACGCTCGTGTCGTAGTCGAAGATCCTCTCGGTGGCCCAGGCGAATGCCACGAGCGCCAGAACGACAGATCCCAACTTCATCAACGGCTGGAAGAAGCGGCTGCGGCGCATGATGAAGAGCATCGGGAAGACCATCAGAATGATGGCTGCCTGGCTGAGTTCGACCCCGACGTTGAACCCGAGCAAGGACGGGACCCGGCGGCTGCGATCGAGCCCGAGGTCGGCAAGCAGGCCGGCGAATCCGAACCCGTGGAAGAGGCCGAACGCGAATGCGAGCGCCCATTCCTTGTTGACGAAGACCGGGCGGATGTTGTGTAGCGCTGCGGCAGCGATCGACAGAGCGATGACCGTCTCGACGAAGCGTGGTGACAGCTCAACGATGCCGAGCCCGCCGAGAGCGAGCGTGATGGAGTGGGCCACCGTGAACATGGTGACGATCTTCATGACTCGCCACAGAGTGCTGCCGAACGAGGCAGACGGGTGCCACTCTGCCTCCGAATCACCCTTCGCCTTCGTGAAGACGAGGACCGACGGAAGGACGAGCGCAAGCACGAACAGGATGTGGTCGGTCCCGATCCGGATGTGGTCGGCGCCGAGCACGATGACGCCGCTCATGCCCTTGAACCAGGAAGTGTCGTCGAGGTCGACGATCTGGTCGGTGTTGCCTTCGCTGAACCGCAGGAACTCGCTGCCCTCGTTGTTGAACGTGCCTGAAGCCCAATCGGTGCCGATCAGGAGGAAGCCGTCGCGGTCGCCGGCCTCGATGATTCCGTCGTAGACCAGTCGGAACGTGCGCGGCGGAGGATCGAACTGCTCGGTCACTTCGAACTCAAAGATCGCGTACGACAGCGTTGAGATGTCGAGGTAGTCGACCTCTCCGAACTCGATGCCCCACGTGGTGCTGCCGTCGACGGGTCCAATCGACAGATGCTCGAGGGTGTAGGCCTGGATGGCATCGGCGTTCGCCTCGAGTGCTTCGAGGCTGCCACCGCCGTCCGTCGGGATGTCAAGGCCGAGCACGCGGTTGAGGTCGCTGATCGGGTATTCGACCCTGCCGGCGATAGCGGTGTCGAAGATCTCGAGGTACACGTATGACTGCTTGCCGGTATGTGCCGACGCTGGCGCCGGCGCGAACATTGGAGCAAGCAGCGCGGCGAACAATGTGGCCAAGATGACTTTGAGGCGGAGGGTCATGATGATTCCTACGGTTCTGACAGGTGCGTCGGATCAACCGACGCCGAGGAGGCGGGCAATGATATTGCGTTGAATGTCGGACGTGCCGGAATACACGACTCCGCCGATCGCGTCGCGGACGTTACGTTCGATTTCGAATTCTGATAAGAACCCACGGGCCCCGTGGATTGACGCTGCGGCCAGCGCTGCCGACACGCCGAGTTCGCTGGCGACCAGCTTTGACAACGCTGCGGACATGGCCACACGTTTGCCCGTGGTGCTGGCGATCGCGGCGCGATAGAGAAACAACCGGCAGGTCTCGTGCTGCTGCATGATGTCGGCGATGCGGTGCGACACAGCCTGATACGCGCCGATCGGGTGGCCACCCTGCTGACGCTCGCTGGCGTAGGCGACCACGCTGTCGAGTAGCCGTTCGGTCGCACCGATTGCCGGAGCGAAGACAAAGCTGCGCTCGACTTCGAGGACGGCGCTGAAGATGCTGGCGCCTGCTCCTTCACGACCGATCAGCGTGTCGGCGGGAACGTGCACGTCGGTGAGCGTGATGTCGCCGAACGGTGTGGACCGCATCCCCATCTTCTCCCGGTTCGGAAGTCGTTCGACTCCGTCGAGATCAGTGCTGATGGCGAACGCGCTGAGGCCCCAGCGTCCGGTTTCGGGCCGAGTCGAGGCGAACACGATCAACAGGTCGCACCGTGACCCCAGGGTGAGATAGGCCTTGTGTCCGTTCAGGACATAACCGCCAGCGCCGTCAGGCAATGCTGTTGCAGACATGGCGTACGCATCACTGCCGGCATCGGGTTCGGTGATTGCAAAGGCCCCGAGTTGCGAGCCGTCCATCAGCCCCGGCAGCCAGCGTTCTTGCAGAGCCGGGCTCGCGAAACGGACCAACGCTTCCTGGGTACTCATGACCTGGCTCGCAAGAGCGAATGCGAGGCCGTTGTCCCGGCAGCCTTTACCGAGCCCTTCCAACCGCAGCAGCGTGGTCGCCAGGTCGGCACCTTCGCCACCCAGCGACTCCGGGACCTTCATCGCCAGCAGACCGCGGGATGCGCAGCGCTGCCAATCATCGGCAGCAAACGTCGATTCGCGATCCTGTTTGACGAGATCGCCGCCACCGAGCTCGGCTGTTGCCCACTCCGTCTCGGCAACCTTCATGGGGTGTTGCGAGTCAGCGATGGCGTGGCCGATGGCGGTCAACTGTGCGTCGATGTCGGTCATGACGACGTGCCTTCCTCGGGACGGAGGAGCAGGCGCCCCTGATCGTCGATGTCTTTCCATTCGTCTTGGAAGTCGCTGTTGTTCCACGAACCTAAGCCGGGGTAGAACACGCGCCGTCCGCCGTGCCCGGTGAAGTTCGGACCGTTCCACCGTTCGTCTGCTGGCTCGTCGACTCGCTGATATCGGCTGTCGGAGCTGAGCCGGCAACGGCCGATGGTGGAGTGATTGTCGAGTGCGCCGTGGAGGGTGTGCATCCCGAAGAACAGGACGTCGCCCAGCCGGAAGTCGGTGGTGAGCCACCGGTCGCCGTAGGTGTCTTGGACCGACACGGGATCGTCGTCGAGCCAGGTGAGGCCGTCGCGATCGGCGTCAGCGCGAAGGTACCCGCTGTGCAACTTCTCGGACTTGTGAGAGTTCTCAAGCACGATCAGGGCACCGTCATTGCGGTCGACGTCGCCGAGCGGGATCCAACTAGAGAAGATGCGGTCGGTGCCGCGATTCATGTACGGACCATCACAGTGAAAACCACAGCCTTCGCCGGGGCGCACGAAACGCGGCCAACGCATGTCGAAGCTCCGGGCAGCGCCGTCGAGGAGTGCTTCGTGCACAGCGACGACTTCTGGAGCGTCGGTGACGGCGAGGTACTCGGCGCCGTTGCGAACACTCGCCGAAAACGCCCGGAGGTTGGCCGTCGGCACACCGACGCCACCGCCCAGCCTGGCTTCGTCGACAGGGTGGCGGTCGTCGATCTCACCCAGAATCGCGTACTTCTGCAAGATCTCGGTGCGTCCGGCCTGGACAGTCTCAGGTGAGAGCAACCGACGCATGAACAAATGGCCCTGTGCCGCCATTGCTGCGCGCAGCCCTGCCGGATCACCAAGCAGATGGTTCATCGGTGTGAGCTCGCCGAAGCGTTCCGGGGAGACATCGACCGAATGGCCGTTCGCTGTCAGGGGGAGGGCAGTGGACTCGATCCCCTCAGTATGCCAGCGTCTTAGTGATGAATGGACTCGGCGCCGCAACGTGGACCCAGTAGTTTGGCGGCGTGGCCCACCAGCTGACTCGCCCGACGTTGTTGTCGGACCTCTTCGACTCTGCACGTCTCGAAGACGGAGGTCAGGCCGAGTTGGACAGTGTTGATCCGGACGCTGTTGCGCTCACCGACTCCACCGTGGAACTCACTTGGTCCGCGGCGATCGACCGTATTGCTCGTCTTGCCGCCCTGCTCGTCGAGGCGGGGGTGCAGGCAGGCGACAGAGTGGGTGTGCGCATGCCGAAGTCGGTCGACTCGTTCGTCGCCGTGCACGCGGTGCTGCGCTGTGGTGGGGTGATGGTTCCCCTCGACCCGATGGCGCCCCCGGCGCAGGTGGCAGGAGTCATCGAGGATGCTGAGATCGGGGTCCTGATCGCCGACATGCGGGCGCGCCTGCTCGCCGAGGTCGTCGATGCCTCGCAGGTCGCCACCGTGGTGCTTCCCCGAGCCGAGCCCGAGACATCGCTGGGCGCTGGCCGCGAGGTCGTTGTCCTGTGCCGCGATGCCCTCGCATCTGCCGCGGCAGATGCTCCGCTGGTTGAGGTGCCAATCGGCGACCCGGCCTACATCATCTACACGTCCGGGTCGACGGGCCGGCCGAAGGGGATCGTGCACACGCACTCCAGCGGGCTCGCCTACGCCAGGGCCGCAGTTCGCCAGTACAGCCTCACCGCAGCTGACCGGTTCGCGAACATTGCACCGCTCCACTTCGACCAGTCGACGTTCGAGCTCTACGCAGCACCGCTCGTTGGCGCAACGGTCCTCGCAGTGCCTGATCCGGTCATCCGATTCCCCGCAAGCCTCAGCGCCCTGATTAGCAAGGAACGAATCACGGTGTGGTACTCGGTGCCCTACGTGCTCGAGCAATTGTCCACACGTGGCGGCATCGCTGATCGTGACCTGAGCCTGTTGCGCTGGGTGCTGTACGGCGGCGAATCGTTCCCGCCCGCCCAGCTTGCTGCGTTGATGGCTCACTTGCCTGACGCCACGTTCTCCAACGTCTACGGGCCAGCGGAAGTCAACCAGTGCACGGTCTTCGATCTCACCGATCCACCGACCGGTCAGGTGCCCATCGGGCGAGCCTGGGACGAAGCCGAGCTGCGAGTCGTCGATCCGGACGACCTCTCCAGCGAGGTCGATGATCGGCCGGGAGTCCTGCTGGTGTCGACGCCGACGATGATGTCGCACTACTGGAAACGCCCGGACTTGACGAACGCCTCGATCATCGAGGCCGACGGACGACGTTGGTATTACACGGGCGATCTCGTCGAGTACGTGGCGCCGGGTGGCCCGCTGGTGTTTCTCGGACGCGTGGACAATCAGATCAAGCTGCGCGGGCACCGGATCGAACTGGAAGCGATCGACGCACTCCTCATCGAGGTTGACGATGTTGAGGTCGCCACGACCGTCGTTCGCCGTGAACCGAACGGTGACGACGTTCTCATTGCGCTCGTGGTCCCCGAGTCGAACTCCGACGGGTTGTCAACACGGGTGCTTACCCGGCTCAGCGCTCAGTTGCCGCGTTACGCCGTCCCGGCCGAGGTCCAGATTGTGAGTTCACTTCCACGGACTGGAACCGGCAAGATCGACCGTGGAGCGTCGGCGCAGCTGCTCATCCAGACGATTGCGTCTGCTCCCGCGCCGCAAACCTGACGCGAGCGGATTGGATACAGGCACACCTTTTGGAGCAGACGAGACGAGCACGAACGTGACCACCGCCGAGACGACACCCGAACAGAATGACAATTCGGTCGCAGCTCGCATCGACGACGCATTCGTCAATTCGCTGACCGAATTCATCTCTGACGAGGTCGCCCAGGACGACGACCCCATCGATGAGTCCACCGACCTGCTCTTGACTGGGCAAGTCGACTCGCTGGGTGTCGTCCGCATTGTGCTGTGGATTGAGCAGAGCCTCGGTATCGAAATTGACCCACTCGACGTCGTCCTCGAGAACTTCCAAACGATCGGCCAGATGGCGGCCTACCTCCGCCAACGATGAGTTGGGGAGCGTCGCCGATCACGGTGGCACTGACGTCGACCCAGCAACGAATCTGGACGTCACAACGCCTGGCCGCGCACGTTCCGTTGGCGAACATGGCCAACCGATTTCACTTCGCCGAAGCAGTCGATTCCGAACGTTTCGTCGCAGCCTTCGATCGGGTGGTTGACCAGTGCGACGTTCTACGGATGGCGGTGCTGCCGAACAGAGCGAGCGACGCTGCGCAGGCAACCGTCGGTCCACGGAGGGCATCCGCAACCAAGGTGATCAACATGCCGCGAGCCAGTGTCGATGCTTGGGCCACAGCGCGGATTGCTCGACCCATCGACGCCACGGCCTGTGTGTACGATTCGGTGTTGATTCAGCACGACGAAGACAACACCTCGACGTGGTGGCTCGGACTCCACCATGTTGCCACCGACGCCTGGACGTCGGCACTCATCTTCGAAGCGACAGCGACGGCATATACCCAAGGCGGCGATGTCGACTTGAGCGCGATCATTGACGGCGACTACTTCACCAGTGCCACCGTCGCCGCTGCAACTCCGGCCCCGGTTGGGTCTGACTCGGAGCCAGACGGTGCGGGCCTCCGCGAACCGATCTCCCTATATGGATCGACCAGCACGCACGGGACACGGATTGATCGCAGCGAATTGCCGCTTGCCGCACCACTCCGGAGTGCACTCGACGAAGCGTTGACGTCGCACTACCGATCGTTGAGCCGCGACCTCTCACTCCTTGCGCTTTCATCGATGGCGATCGCACAGCTGGTGAACCGCCTCGACGGTCGGACCGTCGTGCACATCGACACGCCGTTGCATCATCGGTCATCTCGTCGGCACAAGAAGCTGGTCGGCCCGCTCATGGAGCTGTCCTCGTTGGCGGTAACCGTCGATCAGACTGAGACCAACGCCGCGATGTTTAAGCGCGTCGTTCGGTCTGTCATGGAACTGCTGCACAGCTCGCCTGTCGGAGCCGAGCCGCCGGCACGGTCCGGCTTGCTGGTCAATGTCGTGACCGCTCGGTACGGCGACTTCGCCGGTATCGCGGCCACGCGTGAGTGGGTTCGTGCCCCGCATGTCGACGCTACCCAGGTCGTCGGATCACAGATCTTCGAGACCTCAAGCGGCGATGACTCAGATGCTCGGCTGCGCTGGGAGATTGAGCTGCCGCACGAGGCTGCCGCCGGGGTGGCGTCACGGTTCCCCGAGCACCTTGGTGCCGTCTTTGCCGATCTGCTCGAACGGCCTGACGGTCTGGTCGGCTCGTCCTCGGTGGTGACCGACGACGAATCTACCGAGCTCGATCAGCTCAACCCGGCTCCGGCTCCGATGGCACTCGGCGCTCCCGTCCATCAGCAGGTCGCCGACGCGTTTCGCCACCGGCCGGGCTGGGTTGTTGCCGAGCACGGCACCCGTCAGGTCAGCGCGTCCGACTTCGATGCCACCGCAGATCGCGTTGCTCGGTGGCTTCGATCGCGAGGTGTCGTTGTCGGGGCGCCCGTCGCGATCCGGATGCCACGCAGCATCGACACGCTCATCGCGATTCACGCAGTCATGCGTGCCGGTGGGGTATTCGTCATGCTTGACCCAAACGGTCCACCAGCGCGACACGAGGCCGTGCTCGAAGATGCCGACATCGAGATCGTCATCGACACGCTGCCCAGCTTGGTGGAGCTCGAATCGGTCGCAGGCTCCGATCCGCTTCCGACGGTCGGGCTCGACGACCTCGCCTACATCTTGTTCACTTCCGGATCGACTGGCCAGCCCAAGGGTGTTCCCATTTCGCACCGGGGCCTTGCTGACTACCTGCGCTTCGCGGTCGAGTCGTTTGGACTCGATCAACCGGTCGTCGCGCTCCACTCGTCGATGGCGTTCGACCTCACGATCACGAGCCTTTTCGTTTCGTTCGTCGCTGGTGGTCGCGTCGTCGTATTCGACCAGGAACCGATCGAAGCGCTCGCAGCCATCGCTGTCGACGACCGCATCGACACGCTCAAGGCGACCCCGTCGCAGCTCGCCATGTACTGCCGATTTGCCGCCCACGGTCGGCCCCTGCGCACCGTGATCGTCGGCGGCGAGGCGTTCCGTCGACCTGGAGCTGTCGAACTTGCCGAACGATGTGAGGGACGCGTTCGGATCTTCAACGAGTACGGGCCGACCGAGGCCGTCGTCGGCTGCATGGTCCACGAGTGGGCAGCAGACCTCGATCGTGGTTCCGACGTGCCGATCGGCTCCGCTGCCCCGGGGGCGGCTCTCGCGTTGCTGGACTCGGCGCAGCAATTGACCCCTGTCGGTGCCTGGGGCGAGCTGTACGTCCGACGGCCTGGCATGGCGACCGCCTACCTCGGTCGACCAACCGAGACGGCTGAACGGTTCGTCGCGCCTGACGCCCTCAGGTCGATGCTGCCCGGCCCGTGGTACCGAACCGGTGACCGCGCCAGGGTCGAGCGTCCGGGTGTGCTCGTGTACGGCGGCCGGATGGACGACCAGTTGAAAGTCAGCGGGTTCCGGCTCGAACCGGCCGAGGTCGAAGCTGCCCTCGTTGCGCACCCGAAGGTCGCCTCGGCGATCGTTCGGCTGTGGTCGAGCGACGGGCCGGACGTGCTGACTGCCTGGTACGAGGCAACCGA
>JBLIKS010000109.1:0-8331 GCA_047635555.1 Candidatus Azotimanducaceae bacterium | reverse complement strand
GGTTGGCGGCGCGCTGCGGTGAGCTGATCGTTGACCGTCACCCACTTTGCCTCCGCTGCGGCCTCGCGGTCGCGGGCGTGGCGCACGTCCATCCGGGCGTCGAGTAGTTCGGTTCGGATCTCGAGGACGATCTCTTCGGACTTGGCTAGTTCGGCCCGAAGGTCGTCGATCTCGGTCGACTGCATCTGCACGACCTCGTCTCGGTGCCCCAACTCTGCTTGCGCACGGACCGCTGCTTGTTCAGCTGCTTCGCGGCGCTTCTCGGCCCGCTTCAGCTGTGTCTTGAAGTCAACGTCCTCAACAGCGGCATCGGCGACGGAGGCGAGAACAGCAGCCTGCTGCTCCCAGCCTTCGTCGCCGGCAAGCCAGAGTTGCCCGATCTCGTCGACGAGTTCGGGCAGCGCTCCGGCGGACAATCGGGTGCGGAAGAGAGGATCGCCCTCAATACAGCGACGGAGCCGGCCCAGCGCCGAGTTCGGAAGCCGAGGTTTGTTGAAGAAGGGCCTGAGGTCCTTCGGAAACGGCAAAGCCGGCTTGCGCTTCTGACCTTCGGCCGCCATCAAGATGGCGAATTCGAGCGCGCTGCGCAGGTGCCGATGTTCGATCCCGGCGCCCTGCTGCTCGTCCATAATCTGACGCTATCGCACTCGGTTCGTCGACGGTTTTGACGCCTATCGAACAATTGTTTGACTTTACACCAGTATTCGTGGTTGAGTTCTTTGATGTCAATTGGGAGCGTTGTTCCGTTCGTGCAACGATCATTCGACGAACTCGGGCGCCCGCTGAGTGACGTCACGTTCTGCATCGTCGACCTCGAAACCACGGGAGGCAACCGGCAGGATGACCTGATCACCGAGATCGGCGCCGTCAAGGTTCGCGGGGGCGAGGTACTGGGCACTTTCCAGACGTTGGTCAATCCGGGGCGAGCGATCCCACCAATGATTACGGTCTTGACTGGCCTGAGCGATGCGCTGGTCGCCAAGGCGCCACGGATCGAGACGGTGCTCCCCGCCCTGCTCGAATTCATGGGCAACACCGATGCTGGCGGCACCGTGATCGTCGGGCACAACGTCGGGTTCGACGTCGCCTTCATCCGTGCTGCGCTCGAGCGCAGCGGGCGCCCCAGGTTGGAGGGAACGATCATCGATACCGTTGCGTTGGCTCGGCGTTTAGTCCGTGACGAGGTGCCGAACTGCAAGCTCGGCACCCTTGCTTCGCGGCTCCGCCTTGCACACCAGCCGAGCCATCGGGCGCTCGACGATGCGTGGGCAACCACCGATCTGCTGCACTTTCTGATCGAGCGAGCTGCAGGGATGGGCGTGCTCGGCCTCGACGACCTGATCGCGTTGTCGAAGCTCGCGGGTCACCCCCAGGCCGCCAAGTTGAAGATGACAGCCGACCTGCCGCGCAGCCCCGGTGTGTACATGTTCTGTGGGCACCAGGGCGAGGTGCTCTACGTCGGCAAGGCAACCAACTTACGCCAGCGAGTGCGAAGCTATTTTGGCAGCGACGATCGGCGCAGAATTGGTCCGATGCTGCGCGAGACACAAACGGTGCGGCACCTGCCTCTTGCTGACCCGATCACCGCTGAAGTCATCGAACAGCGACTCATCGCCAGGCTGCTCCCCCGTTTCAATCGAGCCGGCACGAGGGCGGATAAGTACTGCTACGTCAAGCTCGACATCGACACCCCCTGGCCACGGCTGTCGATTGTCAAGGACCCCGCCAAACAGGGGCTGCATCTTGGTCCGTTGCCTTCTCGGAAGATGGCGAATCTGGTAGTCGAGGCAATCCAGAGTGCGATCCCGCTGCGACGGTGCACCGCCCGGCTCGGTCGAAACTACGTTGCACCCGACGATGCGCCGACGTGCAGCGCTGCCCAACTCGGTGTTGCACGTTGCCCGTGTTCGGGCACCGCCAATCCGGCCGAGTACGCCCGCGCAGTCGAAATAGCGCGGCGGACCATGACCGGAGATCCGGCAATCGTCATCGACCGGCTCCACGACAAAATGGCTGCACTGGCGTCGCAACAACGTTTTGAAGAAGCCGCCGTGATGCGCGATCGATTGCAGACATTGCTTGGAGCCATCAAACGGCATCGTCTCGTCGAGACGTTGCGGTCCGCCGATCGAGTCACGATCACTCTCGGGGACTCGACATGGGTGGTCGATCGAGGCCGGCTCGTCGACGTCGCCCAGCGCGGCACCGTCGGTCGTGCGCTCCCCGTCGAACCGCCGGCCCCCACGGCGCTGGGCACTCCCCTTCCCCGAGAAGCGATCGACGAGGCACTCGTCCTTGCCAAATTCTTTGAGAAACGGGCCGATGACCTCCTCACTACGTGCACCGGCGACTGGGACTTCCCCGTGTCAGCGATCGACAGGGTGCAGCCGATCCACCGGCTGAGTCAGACGCCCGAGTGTTCGATTCGGCAACCCTGCGTGTCGATAGCGAGCATCTTGGCGTGGCCGCCATCGGGCATCGACAGCGCCACCGACTCGGCGACCGTGCTGTCGCACATAAAGCCGATGGTCGGGCCACTGCCCGACAGCCACGTGGCCCACGCACCTGCCGCCATACCAGCCTCCATCGCCTCGACGGCACCGGGCACCTCGGGGATCCGGCCGGCCTGATGGATCCTGTCGGCTGTCGCGCCGATGAGCATGGTCGGGTCGTCAGTGGCAATCGCCGCGACGAACTGGACCGATCGACCGATGTTGTGAACGGCTGCCGCGAGATCAACGGTGGTGCCGAGTGCCTTGCGCGATGCATCGGTCGATGTCGTTACATCGGGCACCCATGCGACGAAGGATGCTGCGGCAAAGGTCGGGCCGACCGGAATGCAAATCGCACGCCCATCGACAAAGGCCGTCACTCCGCCAAAAAGCGACGCCGCGACGTTGTCACCGTGCCCCTCAAGGCCGGCTGTCAAGTCAAGAATCTCGTTGGAGCGCGCTGCAATCGAGTGTTCTTGTTGGACCACGGCGAGCGCGGCAGCTCCGACTCGAGCCGCACCACTGAAGCCAAGGCCTCGGGCCATTGGAATGTTGCATCGAATCCACATTGGGCCGGTGCCGCCGAGCGCCTCGAAGGCAATCCGGCCGGGGTGATGCTGGTCAAGTTGCTGCGCGCCAGCAGGCGCCTCGCCCATGCCACAGTCGGCGAACAGGTTGAGGGCCATGCCGAGCACATCGAAGCCGGCGCCAAGGTTGGCCGACGACGCGGGTGTCCGAATGAAACCGGTTGTCACGACTCGCCCGCTGCCGACTGAGAGATCTCTGCCATTTTGGTGAGGGTTGCCGTTGCCCGACCGTCGTCGATTGCTGCGCGGGCAAGTTCGAGCCCAGCAGCCACGGTGTCGGCACGTCCAGCGACAACCAGTGCAGCAGCAGCATTGAGAACCACGATGTCGCGGTGCGGCCCGAGGTCTCCGGCGAGGACCCGTCGGACGACTTCGGCGTTGGTTTCAGGCGAGCCGCCCCGGATGTCGTCAGCGGTTGCTGGTGCAAGACCGAGATCTGCCGGATCGATCGTGAACTCAGAAACGTCGCCATCACGAAGCGCCAACACCGTCGAGGGCCCGGTGGTGGTCAACTCGTCGAGCCCGCCCCCGTGCACCACCCAGGCAACATCGAGGCCCTGCTGCGCGAGCGCATCGACCATCGGCCGAGCGAATGTCGGGTTTGCCACACCGATTAACTGCCGTTTGACCCGGCCAGGGTTCGCCATCGGGCCGAGCAGGTTGAACGCTGTCGAAACACCCATCTCTCGGCGCGGCGGGCCGGCAAATCGAAAGGCCGGATGGAAGGCCGGCGCAAAGCAGAAACCGATTCCCGCTTCGCGGACACAACGGGCAACTCCCTCAGGCGACAATTCGAGGTGGACGCCGAGCAGTTCGAACACGTCAGCCGTTCCGGCCTTGGACGATGCTGAGCGATTGCCGTGCTTGCAGACCGGCGCTCCGGCTGCTGCCGTGACGATCGCGGCCATCGTCGAGACATTGATCGAATGCGAGCCGTCACCGCCTGTTCCGACGACATCGACGCAGTCAGCCCGTTCGATGTCGGTCAATGGCACGATCGACGCTGCATCCATCGCAGCACCGAGCATCGCGGCGAGCTCTTCAGCAGTTTCGCCTTTCGCCCGTAAAGCCACGACGAAGCCAGCGATCTGGGCAGGCGTGGCATCGCCCGCGAGAATCGTTGACATCGCAGCGCCGGCTTGATCCGCCGTGAGATGGTTGCCTGCAATTAACTCATTCAAGAGCGCGGGCCAGCCACCGAGAGCTTGGAGAGTCAACATAATGAGATCGTATGTCGCCGACCTCTCAGGTCGGCACGACGTTCAACTGACCTTGCGTCGTTGACGAATGATGCGGCGACGGTCTCGTTCGGACGCTCCGCCCCAGACCCCGGCCTTCTCGCGGATCTCCAAGGCATGCTCAAGGCAATCTGGCTGCACAGCGCAGCCCGAGCAGATTGACTTGGCTTGAACCGAGCCGGCCTCATCTTCAGGATAAAACACCCTCGAATCAAGGCCCCGGCAAGCACCAAGATGCCACCATTTCGGTTCGGTGTTCGTGTGTTGCAATGACATGTTGATTCAGACCCCCCGGCCATGATTGGCACCAACGCTGGAGCCAACTTGCATCTTCGGGATTGAACCTAGGTGACCGCAGGCACGTGATGCAAGAAGTTGGCAGATAATCGCCACTATCTTCTGTCGTCGCGCCGTGTGTGCTCCGAAATACCGTATGCCCGTGCAACGATCTGCATCGGATGGAGTGCCGTAATGTCGAGGTGCTCGCTGACTGCGGCGTTCGCGAAATCGTCGTCGGCCGCAACAGCGTCAGCGCTGGTCGTCGCGATGCGTGACGCGAGCCGCTCTGCGAGTTCGTCAGCAACGGCGTCGTTGGCAGCGCGAAGGCCCCATGGCGACTCGATTCCCGCTGTACCGCGAATCTGCTGCACCCGGGCGCCGGCGAGCCGCAGCAGATCGCGGCTGTCGAACTCGGCATGACGGTCGGTCAGGTGCCCCGATCCAACCGATGTGATCCGATCGAACGTCTCGCCCGTGAAGTTGGTGTCGAGCACAGTGTCGTCAGCTCGATGCAAACGCATCAGATATTCGGACGCGTCGTACGTGCGCGCAGCCACCAGTTCAGCGTCGAGACGCATCTTGTCCGGAACGTGATCGACGTAGACCGAACGAAGGATCGTTCCGCAACCAGGCTGCGGAACGACGATGTCAGTGCCCGAGCGAACTTCGCTCGCGAGAGCCCTGACGTTGCGCTTCGCAATTTTGGCGAACCGATCAAGGTCGCCCGCATGCAACGACGGGGCACCACAGCAGCCCGCTGAGGACGTCGAGCATTCGATTCCATTTCGCTCGTAGACCTTCACGAGGTCGACACCGATTGCCGTGTTGCGGTATTCGACCAGGCAGGTCGGGTACACCGTGACGGACCCCTGCGGGTTGCCCAGCCGCAACCGCGGGCGGTTGTCGAACCACGTCGTGAACCGCTCGGACCGATACAGCCGAAGCCGGCGATTGGCAGACACACCAGTGATCCGGGCAAAAAGCCGGCGCACGAACGAGCCGGGTGCGGCGCTGACCACACGGTTGGCAAGCCCGCTCGTTGCTGACGCGGTCCGCCCGATCAGGTCGGCACGCCCGAACGACTTGGCAACCGCCTTGCTCCGCCACGATGTGATTCCTGTGGCGTGTTGCATTGCCTTCGCGCGTCGCACAAGTCGTGGGACGTCAACCTGCAGTTCGTCCAGCGCAGGGGTGTACGGGCACGATGCCGAACAGAGGTTGCACTGGACACAGCTGTCAACGACAACATCTTGATCGACCGGTGTCAGCCGGCCGGCATCGTGGTCGTCACGTCGTTCGATTAGCTCAAAGAGCGATGGGAAGGTCGTGCAGTACGACTCGCAGCGTCGGCATTCGTGGCAGATCTGGAACACCCGAGTGAGTTCGTTGCGGACCGATGCCTCATCGACGTACGCCTCGTGACTCGGGTCAAAGCCGGCGGACGGCGTGAAAGATGGCGTCGACATAGTGGCTCCGAGCAGTCACGATATCCGGCGACATGACGACAACTTCCGTTCCGCCCCGATCGCGCAACAGACCTCGCACGGACCTACGGTGGAGCTATGACGGGTCGACAGTTCTCGCGGTCTCACATGCTCGACGAATTGCGCAAAAGTGCGTCCGGAGAGGCCGATCCATTTGATGTCGTCGTGATCGGCGGTGGTATCACCGGCGTCGGTGTCGCCCTTGATGCAGCGGCTCGAGGCCTGCGAACGGCGCTCATCGAGCGCGACGACTTTGCCTCCGGCACCTCATCGAAAAGTTCGAAGATGGTCCACGGTGGTTTGCGTTACCTCCAGAACGGCGACGTCCGGCTCGTGTACGAGGCACTGCGCGAGCGACGGCGGCTGATGAAGAACGCGCCGCATCTGGTGGACGTGCTGCCCTTCATGATCCCGATCATGACCAAAGACAGCGTGGTCTCGAAGAAGATTGCCCGAGCACTCGGCTCGGCGATGTGGATGTACGACATTACCGGCGGGTGGCGCATCGGTAAGTTCCATAAGCGGGTCAACGCCGAGCGGGCAGCCAAGCACTTCCCCACCACCCATCTCGAGAAGCTCAGCTCGGGCTACCTCTACTATGACGCCGGTGCTGATGACGCCCGGCTCACCCTGACCATTGCCCGCACTGCGGCGGCGCGCGGCGCTGTCGTTGTTAACCGAGCCGGCATCGTCGATGTCAAGACCAACGCCGAAGGTCGCGCCGATCGCGTGGTCGTCGAGGCCGACGGTGAGCGGATCACCGTGCCCACCACGTCCATCGTGAACGCTGCCGGCGTCTGGGCCGACGAGGTGCGCTCGCTCGACGAGGGAACGCACCCCGATTCGATCCGCCCGGCCAAGGGCGTGCACTTGACGATCCCTTGGGAGAAGGTGCGCAACGACATTGCGGTGATCATCCCGGTCAAGCGCGATAAGCGCAGCCTGTTCATCGTGCCGTGGGGACCTCTTGGCAACGGCACCTTCCGCCACTGCTACGTGGGCACCACCGACACCGATCATGATGGTGAGCTCAACGAACACCACACCACCGCTACCGATATCGACTACTGCCTCGAGGCACTGAACCAGGCCCTCGACACCGATGTCGTTGGAACAATCACGCTCGACGATGTGACCGGCGTGTGGTCAGGCCTTCGTCCGTTGGTGAAAGCCCCAGCGGGTGATCAACCCACCGGCAAGACCGCCGACCTCTCGCGGCAGCATCAGGTCGCAGTGAGTGACTCGGGGGTGGTGCGTGTCAGCGGCGGCAAGCTCACGACCTACCGAAAGATGGCCGAAGACACCGTTGAACAGGTCATGCGAGGCATTGGACGATCGACGCGGGTATCGCGCTCGAAGTCGACACGCCGCCTGCAGCTGCTCGGCGGAGCCCCGCGCCGGACATCTGACGGCTCGACCTCGTCGCACCTCGGCAACCGCTACGGCACGCTCGCCGCCGAAGTCCGTGCACTCATCGCGTTCGACGCATCGCTCGGCGACCCAATCGCACCCGGCCATCCGTATGTTCGGGCCGAAGTTGTCTACGCGATCCGCCACGAGATGGCAACCACCCTCGACGACGTGCTCGACCGACGCACCCGACTCCATATCTTCGATCGACCTGCCGCCCTGGCTGCAGCTCCCACCGTCGCTGCGTTGATGGCGACCGAATTGCACTGGGACGCAATCGAAGTCGATCGACAACTCACCAACTATCAGCAGCTCTGCGCTGCAGAGGACACCGCCGCCCGTGATCAATCCCTCCTCCCCCACACCTCCCATTGAGCTCGTCGCCGACGGCGATGTCATCACCAGCCGCTCGAGAGCAACGCCCATCGAGGTGCCTGAGGAATTGCTCGCGGTCCTCAATGAGATCTGTGAAGTCGTCGACGACGACGGCCAAGTCGCCGAGGCCAGCCGCGACTGGTGGCCACTTGCCCTGCACTGGTCGCTACGCGGGCAAGTACCGCAACTTGCTGACCTGATCGCCCGCCCGACATCAACTGCCGGTGTCATTGCCGTACTCCAAGCGTGCAATATCGGCCGCGTGCCGGTGACCCCGTCGGGTGGCCGCAGCGGCGTCTGTGGTGCAGCTGCGCCGGTATTCGGCGGCGTGGTGCTCGACATGACCGCGCTGCACGGCATCGAGTCGGTCGATGCAGTCTCCGGAATCGTCGAAGTCCGGCCCGGCACGTTCGGTCCCGACCTCGAACGGATCCTCAACGACGAGCACGGCCTGTCGGTCGGGCAC
>JBLIKS010000108.1:0-8427 GCA_047635555.1 Candidatus Azotimanducaceae bacterium | reverse complement strand
TGCGTACGAACACCCTTCTCGCCGCCGTTGATCACTCGCTTGATAGCGAGCTTCTTCGCCCGACGCACGATGTTTTCGATCATGGCTCCCGAGCTGAAGTCCTTGTAGTACATAATTTCCTTGTCACCGTTCTGGTAGGTGACCTCAAGAAATTTGTTGGCCTCGTCTTCCTTGTACATCTCGCTGACTGTGGCATCCAGCATCGAGTCGATCGATTCAGACTGGTCGAGCGGAATCTCGTTCGTGAGGTACTGAGCGAAAATCGCTCGGGCGCCAATTTCGTTCGGGCGCTCGATCTTGATCTTCACGTCGAGGCGTCCCGGGCGCAGGATGGCCGGATCGATCAAGTCTTCACGGTTCGTGGCACCGATCACAATCACATTCTTCAAGCCTTCGACACCGTCGATCTCGGCCAGGAGTTGCGGCACGATTGTTGACTCCATGTCCGAGCTGATGCCGGTACCACGAGTGCGGAACATCGAGTCCATTTCGTCGAAAAACACAATGACCGGCCAGCCCTCGTCGCTCTTTTCACGAGCACGCTGGAAGACCAGCCGGATTTGGCGTTCGGTCTCGCCAACGTATTTGTTCAAAAGCTCCGGACCCTTGATGTTGATGAAGTACGAGCGGCCCTTGCCCTCGCCCACCTTCTCGGCAACCTTCTTCGCAAGGCTGTTGGCGACTGCCTTCGCGATCAGCGTCTTGCCACAGCCAGGAGGGCCATAGAGCAGGATCCCCTTCGGTGCAGGCAGCTGATGCTCGGCGAACAGGTCGTGGTGGAGGAACGGCAACTCAACAGCGTCAGCGATCTGTTCGATCTGCTCGTCGAGCCCGCCGATATCGCTGTAGGAGATGTCGGGAACTTCTTCGAGGAGGAGGTCTTCGACCTCAGGCCGCGGAAGTTTTTCGAGCAGCAAGTTCGAGCGGACGTCGAGACGCAGATGGTCGCCGCTGCGGATGAGCGTGCCGCGCAGGTTGTCGGCCAGCTCACACACGCGCTCTTCATCGGCGCGCCCCACAACGAGTGCCCTGATTCCGTCTTCCATGACGTTTTTGACCGTCACGACCTCGCCAGTGATCTCCGACTCACGCGACATAACGACATTGAAGCTCTCGTTCAACACGACCTCGGCGCCCCGGTTGAGCAGCTCGTGATCAATGTCGGGGTGGAGCGACACGCGCATCTTGCGCCCGCTCGTGAGCACGTCGACGGTCTGATCGTCATTCTTGCCGACAACGACGCCATACGCCGACGGCGGCTGGCTCAACTTGTCGACTTCGTCGCGCAGCGTCGTGATCTGCTCACGCGCCTCACGGAGTGTGTAGGAAAGCTTCTCGTTCTGACCCACAGCTTGCGCGAGCTGACCCTTCGTTTCCAGCAACCGCTCTTCGAGTGAACGCGTCCGCCGAGGTGCGTCGGACAGCCGGCCGCGAAGATGCTCTATTTCCTCGCGCAGGCTCGCCGCCTGCGCGTCGAGGTCAGCGGTCGATTCGTCCGGGGTCGCCATGACTCGAATGTACACCGAGTGACTCTCCCCACGCCCGACGCACCCCCACCTTGATGTGCACCGTCTGATGCACCGTCTAATGCACCGTCTGATGCACTTTTACTTGGCTCAGTCCGTGTAAAGTCGACCGGTACAACGGGTGAGCCCGCAAACGTCTCGCCACCGCCCTCTGAGCGCCTGCTCGGAACCCAATACGAAAAGGGAGCCAACTGACATGAAGGTCTGGATCGATCAGGATCTCTGCACCGGCGACGGTCTTTGCGAGGAAATCGCACCCGACGTCTTCACGTTGCTGGACGACGGCCTCGCGTATGTCGTTGAAGGCGACAAGATCTTCGCCAAAGCAAAGGGCAACCCTGAAGGCGCTGAAGGCCTCGCTGAATTCCCCGACAAGATGCTCGATGCTGTTGTCGAATCCGCCGAGGAGTGCCCCGGCGAATGCATTTACATCGAGCCGTAGCGCTCGCCGCAACTCGCGCACCACAAAACTGGGCTGGCCATGTTGATGCGTGTGTCTGTTCGACGGGTTGACACGCGTGCAGCCGCCCGCCGATTGACCGTTGTCACGTTCGTCTGACAGCGGGCGTGACAATCAGGTGATGGGCTTCGGGCCGCGTTCGCTCTTGCCCAGGAACCGAGCAATGGTCAGGAACGCTGTGTGGGCGACCATGCGATGGTCGGGCCGTACAGCCTGACCTTCAATGTGCCAGCCACGGTGCAGTACCTCCAGCGTGCGAGCGTCGATCCACTTGCCCTTCAGGGCCTCGCGGACCTTGGCCGCCTGGGTGATCGACGGCGTGTATGCAACGAGGATGCCCCCGGCGCGCAGCGCCGACTCGGCGTGCGGCACAACGTTCCATGGCTCAGGGATGTCGAGCACCACGCGGTCGAACGGACCATGCGCTGGGTCGATTGGCTCGTAGGCATCGCGAATGTGGATGTCATAACGCGACATCGCTTCGGTGCCGAGGAAACTCTCAACGTTCTTTTTGGCACGGTTCGCGAAATCTTCGCGGAGCTCGTAGCCCACGATCTCGGCGCCGTAGCGAAGCATTGTCATCGACAACGCCCCTGAGCCGATACCGGTCTCGAAGACCTTCACGCCCGGGCCGATATCGGCCAACATGCAGATGGGTCCGAGATCCTTCGGGTAGATGACCTGCGCACCGCGCGGCATCTCGACAACAAAATCCTCGAGCGTCGGGCGGATGACAATGTACTCCGACCCCTTCGTCGAGTTGACAAAGACGCCTTCCGGATTGCCGATGATCTGGCTGTGCGAAACGAAGCCGTTGTGGCTATGGAACTCGCCGTCGTCGGCGAGGTCGATCATGTAGCGGCGCTTCTTGCTGTCGAGCAGCAACGCCTTTTCGCCCACGGCGAAGAGTCCAGTCATCAATCAGATCCAGTGCTTGTCAGTGTCGTCGACGAAGTTGCTTGAGCACCAACTCGACAGGAACGGCCCCATGTGTATCCGACTTCTCGACCAATCGGCAGAAAGCGCCTATATCTCCGGCACTTGGTGGGCCGAACGATCTCTGGCGCGCTCAGCCTCTCGCCTGGGATGCCCGGGCAAGGGTCGCGGTCAGGCCGCTTGCTTTGCGGCCTTTTTCTGCGCACGTGACATCTGTGCACGATCGGCCTTACGGCGATCTGCCGCAGCCATTGCTGCAGTCTTTTGGGCACGCTTGACGATCTTGTACTTCGGCTTGGCAGCAGCTTTACGTGCCCACGAGTCGGCGACGTCGGCGCTCGCCTGCGCCTTCAGCCCAGCCTTGGTGAGCCCGAGTGCCTTGCTCTGCTTCGCTGGCATTGGCTTGGCATTGAGCACCTTGACGAACGAGTTGAACCCGAGCTTCTGCTTGGCAATCGTCTCGGGGTTCTTGCCGAAGAACTTCTTAATCGAGCCCTGCCCGAAGACGACTGCACCAATGATCTTCCAGAACGTGCTCGGTCCAAGGAAACCGGACGAGACCGCTTTGGCGCGAATGATGACCGACGGACGGAGTGCGCGAGGCAGCAGGGCCATCAGAACACGACGCATCAGACGCGACGGATCTCGACGATTGCGCTTTTCTTCGTGCCCGAGCGCTTGCCGAGCAGGAAGAAGATGATCATGAGGACCATGCCGCCGCCCGCAGCGATGCTGGCAATGGAAGTCTTCTTGTCGTCGACTTTGCCCTGTACGTCACCCTGCAGACCCTGCAGCTTGCCGCGCAGGTCGTCGGGGGTGATCGTCGTGGGTATGACGGGGGTGGTCTTCTTGGCCATGATGACGGTTCCGGCTTCTCTCAGGACTTTTTCTTCGGGAGGGGCTCTTTGTTTAGGTAAGTCTTTTTGATGCGCTGCAATGTCAGCACCAAGAGCACCAGGGTGACGGTGAGGGTGATTGCATAGGCAACCCATGACAGGGAGCCCGTTGCCGAGCGCTCCCATTCGGTCTGCACCAGCCGGAGTACACCGACCAGAACGAGCAGCAAACCGAGGCCCATGGCGAATGCTGCAGCAGCGCCATACGCCAACCAAGAACCAGCGCCCTTCAACGGGCCGAGTGTCTCTTGTTTTGCGTAGGCCTTGACGAACTCAATCACCTCGCCCAGCGAGGCATCGTCTTGTTTGCGGGGCGGTTTCGTCGCGTCAATGCTGTCTGGCACGGATCAGTTTCTATCAGATGAACGGCAAACCGAGCGATACCCGTCGGTCAGCTGAGACGGAATTTGAGCATGGCCTCGACGTCATCGAGGACGTCATCGAGTATGTCGAGCCGTGCAGCAGGCCCGGAGGCGCACAACAGGCGATAGCGATCGGCCGGTCCAATGGGTGCCAACGACGCCAAATGATATGTGGCAACGAGCGGATCATCGGCGATTTCTGACTCGGCAAGATCAAGCGGCACGTCGCCCAACTCCGCAGCGAGCGCCAGCGCTGCTCGCACTCGAGCGTGCGACGCCACGACATCCAATGCAAGCGTCGGCGGGTCGGGATCTTCGTCTGGCCAGTCGTCGACGTCGGCAAGCGGATACGGCTCATCAGGGAGCCACGCATTCACCCGGATTCGCCGGGTGCCGACGGTGACCATCGAATACCGCTCTTCATCGAGCGCCTCGACCTCGATCATTTGGGCAATCGTGCCGACCATCGCCCGCTCATCGCCGCCACCAGCTTCTGATCCGTGCGTGATCAGTGCCTGACCGAACTCTGGTTCACCATTTTGTTGGAGACAGTCGACCACCATTTGGCGATATCGCGGTTCGAAGACATGCAGAGGGAGAATGCCACCCGGCAGGAGGACCATGCCGAGCGGGAACATCGGGATCACCGCCATCTCCTCACCTTTCCACGCCGGTCAGCGAGGCGCCAGTTCTGCGGGGTCAGGACCGGCCGGATAGCTGTCAAACCGTTCTGCAAACACCTGCCAGAGCGAGGCGTATGTCTCGTCGGCAATTTCGTTGTCATTGAGGATCAGGACGAACTCAAGGATGTCCCCGTCATCCGCATCCACGTATCCCGCCAGCGCCTTCGATGCGAAGGGAGGCTCGTCGACGGGCGGATTGCTGAGGGTCCCCGTCTTGGCGAAGAGCTTTCCCACCAATGGTGAGAGAAGAAATTCGCCGCGGAGCGTTCCGGTTTCGCCAGCAATCGGCAGCCCGGTCGCCACGACACTGCCGCGTACTCGCTGCAGCACCTGGAGCATTGCTTGGCAGGTGAACGTGTTCTGTGGATGGAGCCCGGACCCGTCGAGTACGCGGACACCGTCGAGGGGAATACCCCACTCGGCAAGCGTCCGATCGATGACCCCGAGCCCTGCGATCCGGGTGCCCTGTCCCGAGTCGGCAACCCCAAGTTCTTTGAGCAACATCTCAGCGGTGTTGTTGTCGCTGTTGACCAGCATCTCGTGCACGATGTCGCCCAGCGGCGCGGACGTCACTGTGGCGATGGCCTCGGCCTGCGTCGATGCCTGGCCGCTCGCCCAACCGTTGTTGACCCGCACGCCACGGTTGCTGAGCAGTCTGGCCAGCTCGCGTGCAGCGGCACTGTTGGGGTCGTCCTGCACTCCGCTTCGGTCGCGAACGCGCGAGTCGTTGACCAACAGTGCGTCGTATGGGCCAGCATCGTTGAAGGCAACACCGTCGCCCCAAGCCTCAACCACGAACTCATCGTCGTAGCGCGACCCATCGCCGATGACCGTCCCGTTAATCCGCTCTACACCGTTGGCGACGAACGCGTCAGCAAGCACGTCAAGCGACGTCGTATTGAACGCCGGAAACGAATCGTTTTCGATCGGGTAGTCGTCAGCAGTCAAGAGCGGATCGCCCCCACCAACGAGGAAGACGTCGCCGTCGATCACGCCATCGACGACCGGCGGGGTACGGACGGTCGTCTCGAACGTGTAATCGGGGCCAAGCACCTCGATCGCCACTGCAGCGACGACGAGCTTGAGGGTGCTTGCAGGAACCACCGGCAGTTCGCCAAGATACGTGGTGACCTCAGCCCCGTTCGCTGAGACGGCGAAGCATGATGTCTGGTTCACAAATCCAAAGAGCGGCTCGATGTTTTCGGCGAGTCGATTGGCGTTCGCAACGTCAGCGACCGGCTCGGGCATCCGGCGATAGTCCAACAGCGACGTGCCCAACAGCGCGCGCTGTGCTGCTGCAGCAGTCAAGCGCGCCGATGAGTCAAGGGAATTGCTCTCGCCACCACCTTCGAGTTCGGCGACCGCCGCACGGCTGTCGTCGTAGCGGTCCGCCTCAGCGTCGAGCCATCGCTGGCCCAAGAGGAGCCCAACTGCGGGCACGATGGCCAACCCGACAAGGAGCAACAACGGCGAACGCCGGTAACGCAGTGGTGACGCCACCACGTCGACCCGCATGTTCACAACTGCTGCCTCGTTGCGCACCTCGGTTGGCACGAGGCTCCCCGATACATCAGCGGGGCCCAAGCTGCGCTGGCGTGGCACCCGACGGGTAGGTGTCGAGCGCTTCGACCAGGCCATTCCAGATCGGCCGATACTCACTCTGATCAGAAATGGTCGGACCATTGAGGATCAGCGTGTATTCAACTGCTGTACCGCCCTCGACCGGCAGATATCCAGACAGCGCCTTCACGGCTGGCGGATCGACGTTGAAAGGCGGGTTGTTGAGCGTGCCGGTCTTACCACGCAACCGCCCTGCAACCGACTGATCGGAAAAGATGTCGCGCAGCGTGCCTGTCTGACCGGCGATCGGCAGGGCCAAGCCAAGCGCCGACGACGGGTCATGTCGCTGCAAGACAGCAAGAATCGCAGCGCACGCCAACCGGTTGTCAAGGCTCAATCCGGACCCGTCGGACAGCACGATGTTGCTCGTCTCGATACCCCACTCGCGCAGCTTGGCCATCATCACTCGCGCTCCGGCTTCTCGCGAACCGGTCCCTTCACCGATGCGCCCGATCTCCTTCATCAGCAACTCGGCGGTGTTGTTGTCGCTGTTCGCCAACATCTCACCGACGATCTCGGCGACCGGCGCCGATTCGATGGATGCAAGGACATTGGCCTCGGGCGTCGCCACGCCCGACGACGCTCCGGCTGCGACGGTGATGCCGCGCTCCTGCAACATCCGAGTGAACTCGCGTGCCGCGCCCTCGTTTGGATCACTGGCGCGCTGGTCGTCGTTGAGTACACGGCTGTCATTGACCATCAAGGCGTCGTAAGGACCGGCTTCGAGGCCAGCCACGCCAACGCCCCAGCCGGGGGCAAAGAACTCGTCGTCATAGCGGCTGCCGTCACCGACTACACCACCAGAGATTTGGGTGACTCCAGCGTCTCGTACTGCGTCAGCCAAGGTGTCGAGCGATGTCGGTGACAGCACGGAATACCGCTCGAGATTCGACGTCGGGTACCAGTCAGAAGACAGCAGCGGATCGCCCCCGCCGACGAGAAAAAGATCGCCGTTCACGACACCGTCGACCGGCGCTACTGCAGTCGATACCGACGTTGTCAAGCGGGTCTCAGAACCGAGCACGTCAAGCGCCACTGCTGCGACGATCAGCTTCTGGTTACTCGCAGGAATGACGGCGAGATCGGGGTTGCGTGCTCCAATGAGAATGCCATCGACCGACACCGCGGCACAGGATCGATCGTTCAACGTGGCCAGGAACGGGGCTACCGCCTGCTCGAAGTCGGAGATGTTGAGCTCGCGTGACAGCACCGTCGGGAATCGTCGGAGCGAAAGCATCGACGTCGACAGCGCCGCAGGCGGCGGCGGCGGAGCAACGAGCGTGCTTGGCGGTGGCGGTGCCGGCTCGTTTTCATCGACGGCGCCTTCGGCCCAGTTGAAGAGTGCAAACAGCCCCACTGCCGGGATGAGAGCGAACGCACCGAGTACAACCAGTGGGCCGGCCCCACGCTCACGCTTGGCGCGCCTCGGCCTTGGTCGCCGAGCACCCACCGGAATCGGCTGATTCACCGAACGCGCGCCTGTCGAAACGCCTGATGTCGCACCATGTGGCCGAGTGCGGTGACCGCCTGGCCGCCACTCGAGTAGCAGAGCCTGCCCGTGGCCCGAACTGTTGCGGGACCGGCGTTGTTCGGGTCGGCGAGAGCCAGCTCGGTACAGGTGAGGATCGGCTTGCCCGTTGCCACGCTCAGCTCGTGAGCAGCCTCGGCGAAACGGGCGTCTTGACGCTCGTGGTAGCCAACGATCCGCTCAAGCCCGTGATCGGGGTAGAACTTGCCTTCGCGCATCATCCGGGCCTGATTCGACTGGATTCCGAGGCCGAGATAGATGATGGAGTGAACCTCGGGATGGTTCGCACACAACGCCATCACGTCGGGCACCGTGTCACGGGTTTCACCGCCAGCACAGTCAATCGGATTGTTTTTACTCCAACGCGGCGGAAGGAGTTCGTCGATGGCGGCTTCGAGGTCGGCCGGAATGCCCAT
>JBLIKS010000107.1:0-8465 GCA_047635555.1 Candidatus Azotimanducaceae bacterium | reverse complement strand
CGGTCGGCGACGTCGCTCGACTCGAGGTCGGAGACCTTCAGTAGATTGGCGGAGATCGTGGTCTCAGAAGCCGGCATTGATGGTCTCCCCTTGATGGCCACCGATTATATCGCGGCGTCGACGCGTCAGCGATCAACACCTCGGCTGGCGACGCGGCGGCGCCGTTGTTGGAGTGCAATCCAGGCGTCGGGGTGGCGAGTGTTCGCAACACCGATGTCATCGACGTCGTAGGTGGCGGCGATCTGCCGAATGCGGCGATAGGCAAAGTCGTGCCACTGCTCAGTCGAGTCGGAATGATTGCGTCGGCTCGTGAGCACCTTGGTCTCGATACCGAGGACTCCAGCGTCGATCGGTCGCGTACAGGTCATCACGACGATCGGGATGAATCCCGGCAGGCGGCGTCGGTGGGTGTCGAGGCGAGCGAGCAGGTCGGCGATCTCGTTCGTTGTCTCCCCGACCGCCACGATGAGCTCGACGGAATGGGATTCGCGCTGGCCTGGCGGTATGAGATCCCAGACGGGCGCAACGGGGGACGGTGGCCCGACCGATCGTTCGGCGGGTGCGCCGAGGAGCCGTTCGAGCCGCATGCAGTAGGCGTCGTGGCTGAATCTTTCGTGCATTACGAGATCAGCCTTGACACGCTGCCGTTCGAGTGCGTCCGGGTCGACGAGAAGTTGCCGAACGGTGGCAACGGCGTCAGCGGGTTCGGCATAGAGACAGGCGTCGCCGAAGGTCGATGCAAAAATGGGGGAGACAACAGCGGGGATACCTGCGGCGAGCGCTTCGAGCACTGTCCGTCCGAATGCCTCGACCATGTCGCTGTGGTGGTAGTACACCAGCGCGTCCAGCCCGGCGAGGAAGACTGCCGGGTCCTGGGCTCCGAAGGGGAGCACGGTCCACGATTCGGGCGTTTCACCGAGGATTTCGATGGCCGGGTCGGCACCGCCGAGTACCCGGACCTCAACGGAACCATCGACGGGGTATGCCGCCGTGAGCGCTTCTCTTGTTCCCGGCCACTTCATGGGGTCAGGTCGACTGTGACGTCCGATCACGATCCGCTGCTCACCATCAGTCTGTGTGCCCGATTCGTTCGCTCCACCGTCGCTGTCGGCTGTGCGCGGGGGCACGGCGGCCGCTCGCCAGCGCTCGACCTCGATGATTTCGTCCCAGTTGTCATTGGCAAGTTCGACACCGGTCAGCGTTCGACGTACCGCTTCGCTCACGGGCCACCAGACGGCTCGTCGGCCGAGAGCCCCTTCGATGTTGGTGTCGACTTCGACTGGGTCGTAGTACCGACCAGCGTCGTCATGAGGCACCTGTCCGGCGGTCACGATGATGTGCTCGGCCCGGACTGGGAGCACGCCATCGAGTGACGCCGAGAAGACCGTCGGATGCTTGACGACGGCGAGTGTTGCGTCGACAACCTGGCCAGCTAGGACGAGTTCGGCGATGCCTCGTTCAACGAGGTCTCGAAGGCCGGGGTGGACCATTGCGCTGTTACCGAGGCGAGGGCTGGCGAGGTGGATGATGCCAACTCTGTACCCAGCCCGATACGCGACGAAGATCTCTTCGACAAGCGAACTCGACGACCCGCCTGAGAATCTCGTGTCGGTGAGCACGACGATGTCGAAACAGCACGGTTGGGAAGGCGCAGGACCAGTCATCACCGAGGTCGATCTTACCGAACGTTGATTGGCGAGCGCGACCTTCCAACGGGACGACGCCGGCGTACGCAGCGCTCGATGGGCTGCGTCGAAGCAGTGAAATCGGCTGTGAACACGCGGTGTAACTAGACGGTGGCGAGCAGGAAGGCGAGCGTGCGCGCTTCATCGCGCCAGGCGTCGTACCTGCCCGTGGGGCCGCCATGGCCCGCACCCATTTCGACTCGGAAGACGATCGGGGCGTTGCCCGTTGCAACCTCGCGAAGACGCGCCACCCACTTGGCAGGCTCGTGGACGCTGACTCGCGGATCGTTCAACCCGGCGGTGACAAACACGGCCGGGTAGTCCGCAGCAACCGTGTTGTCGTAGGGGGAGTAGGCAGCCATGATCGATGCGAACGGTTCCGAACGAGGATCGCCCCACTCCTCCCATTCGGTCACCGTGAGGGGCAGCGTCGGATCGCTCATTGTCGACACGATGTCGACGAAGGGGACTTCAGCAACGACGCTTGCGTAGAGGTCCGGTCGCTGTGTCATGCACGCTCCAACCAGCAGGCCACCGGCTGAGCCGCCGCGGATCGCGAGGCGGTCGGGAGCAGTGATCTTGGCTTCGACCAGGTGCTCGCTGCAGGCAATCATGTCGTCGAACGTGTGCTGCTTGTTGCGCAACTTGCCATCGAGGTACCACTGGCGGCCGAGCTCGCCGCCGCCACGGGGATGGGCAAGGGCGAAGACCATGCCACGATCGAGGAGCGAGATGCGTGCGATCGAGAACCACGGCGCCATCGACGCTTCATACGAGCCGTAGCCGTAGAGGACTGTTGCAGCCGTGCCGTCGAGCGGTGTGTCGACATGATGCACGATGTCGAGCGGCACGAGGACGGTATTGTCGGCACCGCTGGGGGCCCACAGGCGCCGCGTGACGTACTGCGTGAGATCGACGTTGGGGGTTGGAAGTTGACGAAGCAGGACGCGTTCGCCTGTCGCCACGTGTTCCTCGAACAGCGACGGCGGCATGACCATTGACGTGGTGACGAACCGGATTGTGTCGGAGTCCCATTCGGGGTTCGCGCTGAGGTCGACGTCGTGCGGGGCGACACCGAGTTCGACGGTTCGTTCAGGGAGAGCGTCGTCGCGAAACAGGATGCGCAACCGGGGTTGGGCGTCTGCCCACTCGTGCACAACAATGTGCCCGGCGAATGCTTCGACGCCACTGATGCGCAGGCCGGGGATGTGCGCGATTAACTCGGACCACGCATCGGCAGTGGTCCATTCGGAGTCGAGCGGCGCCGTGAGAACACGAAAGTCGATAGCGGCGTCGTTGGTCGTCATCACGAAGCGGTCGCCCCAGTGGTCGACCCCGTACTCGATGCCATCGCGACGCGGACGGACGACTGTGAACGGCGCCGAGAGGTCTGACGGAGCGAGGCGAACCTCTGCACTCGTCTTGCTCGCGGAGTGGATGACGATCCACTCGTTTGAACGGGTCTCGCCAATCGCAACGAAAAATCGTTCGTCAAGTTCTTCGAAGATCAGTTCGTCGGCATCGGTTGTGAGGTCGCCAACGCTGTGGCGCCAGACCTGGAAAGGTCGCTCTTGGTCGTCGGGGCGGACGTAGAAGAGCGACGAACCATCGGTCGACCAGGCAGTGCCTGCGTTCGCGATGCCGTCGATGCCTTCGTCGTTGTCGATGAAGGTCCCGTCGTCGGCGAACGCCCGGATCCGCATGTGGTATCGCTCGTCGCCCGCTGTGTCGATCGACCATGCGAACGACCGGTGGTCATGGGATGCGTCAAGCGCTCCGAGATCGAAGTATTCGTGCCCGGCAGACTCGATGTTCTCGTCGAAGAGGACCACCTCGGTGGCTGTGTCGATCGTCGGTCCACGATGGTGGACCGGATAGCTCAGGCCCTCTTGCGTCCTTGTCACGTACCACCAGGCGCCGTTGCGTACCGGCGTTGATATGTCGGATTCCTGGACGCGCGACTTGATCTCGGAGTACAACGTCTCGATCGCCTCGGCGTGCGGCTCGAAGTAGGCGTTGCTGTAGGTGTTCTCGGCCGCGAGATGGTCGAGAAACTCCTGGTCATCGACATCGAGCATCCAAGCGAATTGGTCATCGACAGGCCCCGTCGGCCGGTCCCAAACGTGGGGCCGTCGAGGCGCAATGGGAGCGCCTGCTGGAGCGTTGGTGTGACGATTGTTCTTGGATTTGTCTACGTTCACGATCGAGTCAATGTAGGCCCGCAGCGCTACCGTTCGGTCACGTAATGCGAGTTTGGATCGATCAAGACCTCTGTACCGGCGATGGTATTTGCATCGATCACTGCCCTGATGTCTTCGTTCAGCTCGAAGATGGGATTGCCTACGTCGCACAAGATCGTGAGCCACTCAACGACCCCGGCGGCTCCGGCAGCCTTGCCTTGGTCAGCAATCGGAACGTCGCCGCCGTTGTGCACGCTGCCGAGGCTTGCCCCGGCGAATGCATCTTCATCGAAGTCGATGTCCCTGTGGCCGAGTTCGCTGCCGACGGCACTGCCGCCTAAGCCGCCAGGTCGCCCGTGCTCTCCGCCTTCGTGCCTGACAAGGGCATCAACCGGGGCATCGTGGAACAGATCGCCTGGTGTAACGGTGAACCCGACTGGATGACCAAGCTCCGTCTCCGTTCGCTCCGCTTGTTCGATGAGCAGCCGATGGCCGAATGGCTCGTGGTCAACATGCCAGACATCGATTTCCAGGATATTTATTACTGCCTGGGTCCAGAGGACGTGCAGATCCCGGGTGGGAACGAGCGCCCCAAAGCAGAGTCCGAGTCCGCAGTCATAGACCGCAAGCACCGTGACGACCTGAAGAAGCAGGGGGTCCTGTTCTGCGACATGGACACAGCCCTGTTGGAGTATCCGCAGCTGGTCAAGCAGTACTTCGGCACGATTATTTCGCCGGGCGACAACAAGTTCGCGGCGCTCAACACAGCGGTCTGGTCGGGTGGTTCGTTCATCTACGTCCCGCCGGGCGTTGAAGTCGAGATGCCATTGCAGACCTACTCCCCAAACAGCTCTGCAAGTGCTGGCCAGTTTGACCGCACGCTGATCGTTGCCGACGAAGGCTCCAAGGTGCACTACATCGACGGCTGCTCGGCCCCGATCTACACCAAAGACTCGTTGCATTCAGCGGTCGTCGAGATCGTCGTCAAGCCGAATGCTCACGTCACCTACACGACCATTCAGAACTGGTCGCCGAACGTCTACAACCTCGTCACGAAGCGGGCCCGAGTTGAAGCCGGCGGTCACATGAAATGGATCGATGGCAACATTGGCTCCAAGCTCACGCTGACGTGCCCGTCTTGCTATCTGGTTGGTGATGGCGCCATCGGTGAAGTGCTGTCGGTCGCCTACGCAGGCAAGGGCCAGCACCAAGACACCGGCGCCCAAATGGTGCACGCTGCCCCGAATACGGTCTCAAAGATCATCACGAAGTCGATGAGTAAAGACGGCGGGGTCACCACGTACCGTGACCTCGTGCGCGTCGACGTAGGTGCTGTCGGTGCGAAGAGCCACGCCGAATGCGACGCACTCATTCTCGACGAGCACTCGATGTCCGAGACGTTCCCGGACACCGAGATCGGGGAACGTGACGCTCAAATCAGTCACGAAACCACGGTCTCCAAGGTCGCCGACGAGCAGCTGTTTTACCTGATGTCCCGTGGGCTCTCCGAAGAACAGTCAATGGGCTTGATTGTCGAGGGCTTTATTGATCCGGTCACCAGGATGCTCCCGCTCGAGTATGCGGTCGAATGGAGTCGCCTGATCGAACTCCAAATTGCGGGGTCGGTCGGCTGACCTGCTTTGACGGCGCGTTGTCGGCGCGTTGGCTGTTCTCGGGTCCTGTCGCCAGCGATTGAAACGCTTGCGATTTTGTGAAACGGTCCGCATGTCGGATCTGTCTGTGGTGAGCGCTCTAGCCTGGCTGTATGCCGATGCGGACCGAATGTAAGAACTTCGAGAGTCGGTCGTACCCGAACGGTGACACGGTCAGGAAGTGCAACATCGATCTGGCTCCTGATGCTCCGTGGCGGTGCCCGGAGAACTGCTCGGGTTACGAGCGACGCCTCGCCGATGTCGCATGGACGCATGGCACGCTTGTCGTGCCGCCGACGCCTCCGGAGCCGCAAAGCCTCGACGACGGAACCGCTGCAGCGGTGCTTGATGCTGCCGAAGACATCCTCAATTCGATCGGTGCTGACGTGAAGGCCGAAGTAGAGGCTGAGCGAGCCGCTGCCCAGCAGCGGCGCGGAATATTCAAGCGTCTTTTCCGTAAAAAGCCCTAATCAAACTGGTTCGGTCGCCACGTTGATATTGCTGCATGTCAACCGGCCAGCAACGTCGCAACGAACTCATTTCGTTACGGTCGCAGCATGCCCTGGCGCGAATCCGACGGTCGACTTGAATGCGACTTCAAATTCAGTGATTTTTCGGAGGCATTCGCGTTCATGACCCGGGTGGCGCTGCTCGCTGAGACGCAAGACCATCATCCCGAATGGTCCAACGTGTACAACCGGGTGAGCATCGCGCTGACGACTCACGACGCAGGAAACACCGTCACAAACAAGGACCGTCAGCTCGCGGCGGACATTGATGACCTCCTCAGTTGAGGTGCAAGCTGGCGAGGATGCCAGCACCGGCCGATTCCCGGGCTGGTGGGTTGTTGCTGGCTGCTTTACCGTGCTCATGGTCAACTCTGGGTTCGCGTTCTACGGCTTGGCCGTTTACCTCAACGCGTTCAGTAACGAGCGTGGCTGGTCACTTGGATCCATCTCGTTCGGTGTCACTGTCTTCTTTGTCGTTGGCGGTTTCGCTGGCCTGTGGGTTGCTCGACTGATCGCCGCCTACGACGCGCGCTATGTGATCATGGGCGGCGGTGTGATTGCCGGCGCAGCGTTGGCTCTGCTCGGTCAAGTCCAGACCCAATGGCAGCTGTTTGTTGTGTACGCCGTTTTCGCACTCGGCTATGCAGGCGCCGGGTTGGTATCGACGACCACCATCGTCACGCGCTGGTTCCATCAGAAGCGGGCCGTTGCTCTGTCGGTTGCATCGACGGGTCTGTCGGCCGGCGGCATCATCATCACCCCGTTCGTGAAGCGCTTCATCGACGAAGACGGCCTTGCAGCAACGACGCCGTGGCTCGGATTACTGTTTGTCATCGGTGTCGTTCCGATCACTTGGTTTCTCGTGAAGCCCGATCCGATTGCGGCCGGATGGTCACCTGACGGTGCTCGACGCACCCTTGGTCAGGCCATCGATGCGCTCCCCGGAGTGTCGTTCGAAGAAGCGGTACAGACCCGTTTTTACAAAGCGATCACCATTGGTTATGTGCTTTCCCTTGGCTCACAGGTGGGCGGCATCCAGCAGTTGGTGAAGCTCGTCGAGGGACGGACCGACCCTTCCACTGCCAGGTTCGCGGTGACCGCGCTCGCTGCCACGTCGGTCGTTGCCCGTTTGATCGGTGGCCGTGCGGTGCAGGTGATCGAGATGGCGAAGCTGACCGTTGTGCTCGCAGCCATGCAGTGTGTAGCACTCGTTGCGCTTGCATTCGTAACGTCGACACCGCTGATCTTCGTGTCGATCATCCTGTTTGGCCTGACGATCGGCAACCTGTTGATGCTGCAACCGTTGCTGCTTGCCGAACGCTTCGGAGTCGCCGACTATCCAAAGATTTACAGCAGGTCTCAGTTCATTGGGATCTTCGGTGTTGCCGGTGGGCCCCTGCTTCTTGGTTGGCTGTACGACGTGTCGGGTTCGTATCGGTTGCCGTACAGCGTTGCCGGCGGACTCTGTGTGATTGGTGTGGTGTTTCTGGCCGCGGCCGGCCCCGCTACCGTTTCCGACGATGAGTGAATCACCGCACCGCAACGTCATCCGGGTCATCGAGGCCGGGCGAGAACTCGGCGTCGACGTTTCGCCGCGGCATTTCGCGCAGGGCGCGAAGACGGCGCAAGATGCCGCTGACGCAATCGGCGTCGATGTTGGTCAGATCGTGAAGAGCCTGATCTTTGGCGTGGCGTCAGAATCCGACGATCTTGAGCTGGTCCTGGCCTACGTCAGCGGTAAGAACCAACTCAATGAGAAGTTGTTGGCCGCCGCTGCCGGTGCAGCGAAGTGCAAGCGAGTCGACGCTGATGCCGTTCGAATGAGCACGGGCTATCCGATTGGCGGCGTGCCGCCGTTTGGGCACACGAATCCGCTGCGGGTTTTCATCGACCCCGACCTGCTTGCCTACGACGAGGTGTGGGCTGCTGCGGGAACGTGGAACGACGTCTTTGCCATTGAGCCGAACGAACTTGTTCGTGCCAGCGGCGCAGTAGTCACCGATCTCCGCAAATAGTTGCGCATGGGGTCAGGCCCCTTTCGCAACTCTGTCGAATCGGCCGTTGAGTACAGCGTGTCGCAGCGACGCGAACGCGGGGTCGTCGGCGAGTCGCACGCGGCCTCGACGCGCTGTTGCCCGCACCGAACCGGCGCTGCCCAGGTCGTAGTGCACAGCGAGATCATCTGACCCGAGTATTCGGACTTCGACGGCCAGTGTGATTGCCAGTAATCGGGCAGTGTTGTCGAGGTTTCGGAGTCGGAGGTTGTTCACCGCAACCCCACAGATCGCGGCGACGTGTTCGTCCAATGCATCCAACCGGCCAAGCGCTGCAGGGCTGCCGAGCCGCTCAGCCTGCTTGTCGCTCGGGTGGCTCGTGAGCACGTAACGCTCATAGGCAGAACGATTCTGGAACTGCCCGTCCAGTTCGCTGGTCGTGAGC
>JBLIKS010000106.1:0-8478 GCA_047635555.1 Candidatus Azotimanducaceae bacterium | reverse complement strand
TTGCCCAGACCACCGAACTCGGTGATGGCGCCACTGCCCAGCTCTTCCCTGGTATTTACGGCATTTTCGGGCACGGCAACGTCACGTGCCTCGGCCACGCGCTCGAAGAACACAGGGACGCGTTGCCCACGTGGCGCGGACAGAATGAACAGGGCATGGCCCTCGCAGCAACCGCGTTCAACAAGGCGATGCGACGTCGCCAGATCATGGCGGCCACGTCGTCGATCGGCCCCGGAGCGACCAACATGGTCACCGCTGCCGGCGTTGCGCACTCGAATCGCATCCCGCTGCTGCTGATCGCCGGCGACTCATTTGCGTCGCGGACCCCTGACCCGGTGCTGCAGCAGGTCGAGCACTATGGCGTGCCGTCGACAACCGTGAACGACGCATTCCGGCCGGTCGCTCGCTACTGGGACCGGATCACCATGCCCGACCAGATCCTCACGTCGTTGCCGCAGGGCATCGACACGATGCTCGATGCTGCCGACTGTGGCCCAGCGTTCTTCGGCCTGCCGCAAGACGTGCAGGCAATGGCCTTCGACGTACCCGACGAGTTTCTTGCTCCGAAGCATCACGCAATCGTCAGGGCCCGACCCGACCGTGGCCAACTCGCTGCAGCAGCTGCAGCATTACGCGCTGCAAAGAAGCCGCTGATCCTTGCGGGCGGCGGCGTGCACTACTCGTTTGCCGAAGCAGAGCTGCTGGCGTTTGCCGAGCGCCACAACATCCCCGTCGTCGAGACGGTCGCCGGAAAGGCCAGCCTCGTCGCAACACACGAACTGAACGCCGGCCCGATCGGTGTGACCGGATGCGAATCGGCCAACAACCTGGCTGCTGCTGCCGACGTCGTCCTTGCGGTGGGCAGCCGAATGGAAGACTTCACCACCGGATCGTGGACCCTCTTCCAGCACCCTGACGTGACGCTCATCGGGCTGAACGCAGCGCGCTTCGATGCACGCAAGCGCCGCTCAATGCCGCTCGTCGCGGATGCCCGCGAAGGTCTTGCAGAACTTGGCCAAGCACTGGGTGACTGGCGAGCCGACGACAGCTGGAGCGAACGCGCAACAGTCGAACGTGCGAGCTACCACGCCTACATCGACAAAATCGCGGCCCCCCACGATGCAGAAGTCGCCCACGGGGCGCCCGTCACGTATGCCCAGGTCGTCGGTGCTGTCGACCGCAACAAGGTGCCGGGCGACTACGTACTGGCTGCTGCTGGCGGATTCCCCGGCGAGGTCAACAACGGCTGGCGTGCCGACGAGATCAACAGCTTCGATTGCGAGTACGGCTTCAGCTGCATGGGCTACGAGATCGCCGGGGGATGGGGCGCCAAAATGGCAATGCCTGACCGTGAAGTCATCGTGTTCGTTGGCGACGGCTCGACGATGATGATGAACTCCGACCTCTATAGCTCGGTGATCAGTGGCCACAAGATGATCGTCATCATTTGTGACAACGGCGGGTACGCAGTGATCAACCGGCTGCAGATGAACCAGGGCGGCGTTCCTTTCAACAACCTGCTTGACGACTGTAAGGGACCGAACACAGAGGTCCGCGTCGACTTCGAAATGCTGGCCAAGGCGCAGGGCTGCAACAGCGAGACCGTGCGCACGGTCACCGAACTCGAAGCAGCAATGACCAGAGCCCGCGCAGCAGACCGCACCTACGTGATAGCGCTGCAGACCCACCCTTACGAGTGGACCGAGGGCGGCACGTATTGGGAGGTCGGGGTCCCTGAGACGTCATATCGCAATGAAGTTGTCGATGCGCATAACGAGGTTGTTGCCGGGAAAGCCGCGCAGCGCAGGGCCTGACTGGCATCGCGCAGGCTGCAGCGACCACACTCGAATCATGACTGACACGCTCGATCGCACTGCACGCGACTATTCGGTCGTCGGCCCGGAGGCGCAGCGCGCGGCCGAAGTCGGGCTCGTCGATGCCGAATGGTTTCGCCCGTATGTCGACCCTGGTCGAATGCGCGAGCTCACAGAGCGGACCAACCGGCGGGCGATCGCGGATGCGGTGCTGTGGCTTGGCTTATTGGCTGGCGTCGGTGTTGCTGCAGCAGTGGTGTTCCCGAGCTACTGGTCGGTTCCCCTGTTTGTCGTTTACGGCGGGTTGTTTGGCGCAGCAGACGCCCGGTGGCACGAGTTTGGGCACGGGACTGCGTGTTCGAACGAGCGAGTCAACGGCGCGATGTACCAGCTGGCGTCGTTGATGTTGTGGCGTGGGCCGACGCTCTGGCGATGGTCTCATTTCCGTCACCACAGCGACACAATCATCGTTGGCCGAGATCCGGAAATTCAGCTCGCTCGGCCACCGTCGCTCTTGCGCCTTGCGCAGAACTACAGCGGCCTCCGGAACCAGCCGGTCATGTTCTGGCGAATCATCCAGCACGCTTTGGGAAAGATCGATCCGGTTGCCCTCAACCTCGTGCCAGCCAACGAACGGCACAAGGTCGTGTGGGAAGCCCGGTTCAGTGTGGTCGTCCATGCAGCAGTCATCGGGCTGGCGGTAGCGACGCAAAGCTGGCTGCCGATCTTGTTGGTCGGAGCGCCCACGATTTACGGAGCTTGGCTCGTTCTCTTCTTCGGGACGACGCAGCATCTGGGCCTGCAAGAAGATGTGCTTGACCATCGAGCCAACAGCCGAACGGTGTACATGAACCCCGTGTTCAGGTTCCTGTATCTCAACATGAACTACCACGTCGAGCACCACATCTTCCCGACCGTTCCGTACTACCGCCTGCCTGCGCTGCACGCGGAGATCAAACACGCGCTGCCCGAGCCAAGCCCAAACTGTCTTCACGCGTATCGCGAGATCATCGGGGAACTGAGGCGGCAGCGCGACGACCCAAATCACGAACTCGAGACCCGCCTCATCCCCGATGTGCCAAACGCTCCGGCTGAGGCTGGTTCAATCGGCTTCATCCGCCCTGATGGATCTTTCGACCTCGGCCCAGTCGAGCAGATTGCGATCGGCTCGATTACTCGTGTTGACGTGCGTGACCGGACCTTTGCTGTGGCACGCACCGACGATGGCTCGGTGTGCGTCGTTGACGGGATTTGTACCCATGGCCAAGTCCACCTTGCTGGTGGAGCGGTCGTTGACGGGCCCGACGGACCTCAAATCGAATGCCCGAAGCACAACGGTCGGTTCGACCTTGCGACAGGTGCGCCGTGTCGCAAGCCGGTCAAGGAACCGATCGCTGTATACGCGGCCGACACCGCGAGCGGCCACATCATTATCCAACCCCCTGCAGACCGACCGACGAAGCGAGACATGACATGACGACAAGATTTGCGGTGCTCGGTTGCGGGCGGATTGGCAAAATGCACGCGGAGATGCTGGCTCGCCAGGTGCCTGGCGCGTCGGTGAGTGTGGTGTTTGACGTCGTTGATGCAGCGGCACAGGCAGTCGGCGCCGACATCGGAGCGCGTGTCGCCACATCGCTCGCTGATGCCGTGACCGCTGATGACGTCGATGCCGTGGCGATCTGCACGAGTACCGACACGCACGTGGACGCAATGGTCGCGGCTGCCGAAGCTGGCAAGGCCATCTTCTGCGAGAAGCCGATCTCACTCGACCTCGCCGAGGTCGACCGAGGCCTGGCTGCCGTCGCAGCTGCGGGCGTGCCACTTCAGATCGGTTTCAACCGGCGCTACGACCCGAGCCACAAGGCCGTAGCCGATGCTGTCAAACACGGAACGGTCGGCGATGTTCACCTCGTCAACATCATCAGCCGTGACCCGGGCCCGCCACCGATCGAGTACATCAAGGTCTCTGGCGGCATCTTCAACGACATGACGATTCACGACTTCGACATGGCCCGCTACGTCACCGGAAGTGACGTGGTCGAGGTCTATGCGAAGGGGGCCGTGAGGGTCGACCCCGCAATCGGCGAGGCTGGTGACGTCGACACGGCCGTTGTTCTTCTGACCCACGCCAACGGGGTGATGACGACGATCGACAACAGTCGGCGCGCGGCCTACGGCTATGACCAGCGGGTCGAAGCATTCGGCAGCAACGGCAAGGCTGCGTCGAACAACCACCACGATTTCAATGCAGTCCTCGCCACCGATCAGGGGTTTCGTCAGCCACCGCTGCAGAACTTCTTCCTCGAGCGCTACGCCCGCAGTTACCTCGACCAGTGGGCCGCCTTCCTGGCCTATGTGGCTGCCGGCCCCGGCGCCGACAGCCCGGCATCGGGAGCCGATGGGCGAGCACCACTGGTCATTGGCAAGGCAGCCCTGCGGTCGATGCAGGAAAACCGTCCTGTTGCCATCCAAGAGATCGACGCACAGGAGAACCAGTCATGACCGAATTTGCTTCTGAGCAGCTGTCGCACTCGGGCCAGCCCCTCCGCCACGCCCGTCCCGTGGGTCCGATGCGTGAAACCGACACGAGCCATCACCGGGCGCGCAACCCCGACGGCACGGTGCGGATCGACATCACGCCGGAAAACTCGGGCTGGGACTTCCTCAGCTTCGCGGTTGTTGAGCTTGACGACGGCGATACACACTCCGACCAGCGTGATGGTCAAGAGACGGCGATTGTTCCGCTCCGCGGCGCTGGAACCGTCCGAGCTGGCGGCCAGACGTTCGAGATCAGCCGGACCTCGGTGTTCGACGAGATGCCGCACATCGTCTACGTGACCCCCGGCGACGCAATCGAAGTTGTTGCAGCCGAAGGCGGGTTCGAGTTCTCGATCGGGTCGGCCGAAGCAATCGGTAAGTATCCGACACGGCTAATCGAACCGAGCGAGATGAAGCAGGAACTCCGCGGTGGCGGCGCTGCGTACCGCCACGTTAACCACGTGCTTGCCCCGCCGATCCAGGCTGAACGGCTCATCTTGTACGAGGTGTATGTCCCGCGTGGGACATGGTCTGGTTGGGCACCACATCGCCACGACGGTCGCGACGGCTCGCCGTATCTCGAAGAGGTGTATTACTTTCGCACTCAGCCCGACAACGGCTTCGTGATGCAGCGCAACTGGACTGACGAAGAGAACTTCGACGAGCTGTTCACCGCGCGCAACGGTGAGGCCGTACTCGTCACGAAGGGCTACCACTCGTCGGTTGCCTGTCCCAGCTCGCACATGATGTTTCTCAACTACCTTGCCGGAGAGTTGTACGATGAGGAACGCACGACACCACCGTGCTTCGACGAAGCGCACACGTGGATCCAGGACGACTGGGACCATGAAGCATGGGAGCTCCCCGTGGTTCGCCCTCCTGACGCTGCCGGATCGACAGCAAAGGGCTGACAGTGGCGTTGCGCAACCTGTCGAATGCTGACGGGAAGTTTTCGATCCTCGCGATCGACCATCGCGACTCACTCCGTCAGTTTCTTCGACCGGAGGACCCTGACTCGTTGTCCGCCGACGAGATTACTGCGCTGAAGATCGAACTGGTCAGCACGATTGCTGACCTCGCGACCGGCGTGATGCTCGAACCCGAGTACTCAATTCCGCAGGTTGTCGACGCGGGAGCGCTGCCCGACGGCGTCGGCTTCCTGGCAGCACTCGAGTCCCAGGGATACCTTGACGATCCGGGCGCCGGGGTGACGACGATCCTCGATGGCTGGTCAGTCGATCAGGCCGCAGCGTCCGGTGCGGCGTCGGCGAAGCTCCTGCAGTCCTACCATCCGGATCGACCGCTTGCCCGAGCGCAGGAAGCAATGGCTGCGGGCGTCCTCGCCGATTGTCGGCGAGTTGGGCTACCGCTGGCAATGGAACCGCTGTTTTATGACCTGGACTCGCCTGAGGATCGTCCTCGCGTCGTCGTCGAGACAGCCCGACGCTTTGCTGCAATCGGCCCCGATCTCCTCAAACTGCCATACCCCGGGTCGCCCGAGGCATGTGCAGAGGTCACCGAGATCGCGGGGGGAATTCCCTGGGCAATGCTGTCAGGGGGAGGAACCTTCGACGATTTTGCTGATCAGTTCACGGTGGCATCAGACGCCGGTTGCTTTGGCTTCATGGTGGGCCGGGCGCTCTGGGGTGAAGCGGTGAAGGCCCCAGCTGACGAGCGGTCAAGGATGATTGTCGACGTGGTCCGTCCGCGTTTCGAACGGTTGGTCGCGATCAACGAGCGCTGAACGTCGAGTCGCCGTGGATCTCGGTGTCGGCATCGGTGTGCCGGACGGGTTGCAGGAGGAGCCGTTCGGTGTGGATTGGCTCGAATGTTATGAACGCCGGGCGGCGAGCAGGGCGGCAAACTCTGCAGCCGACGTGCCGGCATCGAGTGCACTGCGAACTCGATCGGCGTCAGACGGCGGGGTAAGCCCACCAATCGGCTTGTCGATATCGAGGTTGCACGGGAACGGGTAGCCCTCGGCAGCAGCGGCGACAGCGCAGTCGACGAGTGCTCGGTCGGCGCCGCCCACGACACGGTCGAGGAAGACGGGGTAGAGCGCATCGAGCATCGCTCCACGATCGACCGCTTCGAGCGTGCGGCCCATCGCGGTGCCAACTTGCAGGAGGTTGGCGATGCGATAGACGTCGGACGTGATGTTGGTACCGGCACCGTGAAAGAGCGCTGGGTTGAAGAACACTGCATCGCCGAGCTGGAGCGAGAGCTGCACGTGGTGGTCGGCGAAGTACGCCTTGAAATCGTCGCGACGCCAGGCGAGGTAACCGGCCTCGTACTTCTGCGAGTGCGGCAGGTACATCGTCGGCCCGGTTTCGAGTGGCATATCGCAGTGCGCCACTGCGCCTTGCAGCGTCATCATGGGGGACAGACGGTGCACATGCGCGGGGAAGCTCGCAGCTTCCTCGTTGGTCATGAATCCGAGGTGATAGTCGCGGTGCGGTTCTTGCGCTGCGCCACCAGGGTTGACCACGTTGACCTGCGACGTGACCTGATAGGCGGGCCCCAACCAGGCAATGCTGATCAAGTCGACGAGATCGTTGCTGTAGTAGTCGACGAACACCTGCGGGTTGTGCAGCGCCAGTTTCTCGAGTGCATTCCAGACTCGATCGTTGGCCCCCGGCTTGGCGAAGTGGTCGCCGCCGCCAATGGCGTTGGCCTTTTCCTTTTCAATCAGTTCGAAAAATGCCGCCGATGCAGCATCGACGACGGGCTGTTCGAAGGCTCCGCGGAACACCACAATGCCGGGCCCGTTGAGCAGGACGTCGGCCAGCTCGCTCATGACGGCGCGTCGGCCGCCCGGCGAGGCCGTTGCCGCGCGCAGGGCCGAACTGTCGTACACGACGGTGCCGCGCTCGATTGTCGCAGCGTGCGGGTAGTCGGTGAGGTCGACAGATTGCTCGACGAGCGCAATGAAATCATCGATTTCGCATGTGTCAGAAGCCAACCAGGTCATGGCCCAATGCTACGCGTTCGCGTCGCCCATGGCGAGCTCCACCTGGCCGTCAGAGCGTGGTCGGACGTTGGGGTGAGTCAGTCTTGGCGCAGTGCGGCGACGAGACCGTCGACGTCGAGGCCGAACTTGGTATGCAGGTTCGCCGACTTGGGGTCGTGGGGGATGAACTTGGTGGGGATGCCGAGCACCTTGACGACCGTCGACGGATCGATGGACGTGATTTCATCGGCGATCGACATGCCGATGCCCCCGGCGCGAATGCCGTCTTCGATCGTGACCACTCGTGAGTGGCGGGCTGCATCGGCGATCATTGCCGGGTCGAGCGGGGCGCACGAGCGTGCATCCCAGACAGTGACCGGCGTGCCGGATTCGGCGAGCTGTGCCGCAGCCTGCTCGGCGGTTTCGAGCATCTTGCCCACAGCGATCACACACACGTCTGCGTCGTCGGGGGCAACGACCGACCGAGCAAGCAGGCCGGAGCCGACCTCGTGTTCGGTCACCTGGCGTGCGGCGCCTCGGGCATAGCGAATCACAACAGGGCCCTCATCGGAGAGCCTGACAGCGTCGTGCAGCATCTGCGCGAGTTCCTGGGCGCTCGACGGGGCCAAGACGCGCATACCAGGGACTTTTGAGAGCAGCGCCATGTCGTAAACGCCGTGGTGGCTGGCGCCGTCGGGGCCGGTGATGCCTGCCCGGTCGAGGCAGAACACGACGGGGAGGCGGTGCATTGCGACGTCGTAGACGACTTGGTCCCAGGCCCGATTGAGGAATGTCGAGTAAATGGCGACGATGGGGCGCAGCCCGCCCATAGCCATGCCTGCGGCGCCGGTGACTGCGTGCTGCTCGGCAATGCCAACGTCGAAGAATCGATCGGGAAACCGTTCTTGGAACGGGATCAAACCGGTTGGACCGGGCATCGCAGCAGTGATCGCGACGATGCGATCGTCAGCTTCGGCCTCTTTGAGGATCGATTCGGCGAATGCATGGGTGTAGCCCGTGGAGACAGCTTTTGGCGGGCCGACGGCAGGGTCGAAAATCGGTGCATCGTGGAGATGCTTCTCGTTGTCGTCTTCGGCCGGCGAGTACCCGCGGCCCTTCTGCGTCAGCATGTGGACGAGAATCGGACCGTCTTCGCTGAGTTCAATCGCGTTG
>JBLIKS010000105.1:0-8502 GCA_047635555.1 Candidatus Azotimanducaceae bacterium | reverse complement strand
GTCCGCGGTGTGTGTGATCGTCTGGCGCCTGACGGCGAGCCCACCCAGTGCGCCACCAGCGGCCGCACTTGGTTCAGCTCGGTGTACTTCGCCGCCTGATCCTCGGGTACTGACGTCCTGTTCCATTCACGAGAAAGACACTGAGAAACCGATTCCATGAGATATTGGCTTCAACGGCTAGGAGTAGCGGTTGCGCTACTCCTAGCCGTCAGTGCGCTGACATTCGGCGCCATGAACCTGTTGGGCGATCCGCTCTTCAACATTTTGGGGCCGACTTCGGCCAGCACCCTGCCTGAAGACCTCGAGATCATCGAGGCCGCGAAGGCCGAGTACAACCTCGACGACCCGCTTCCCGTGCGTTACGTGAAGTGGGGGTCGGCGTTCGTCACCGGTGACTTCGGCGTGCAGTTCAGCGTCGACGGTCAGCCACCCGTGAGTGACTTGATAAAGGAACGACTGCCCCGCACGGTGATGCTGCTCATCATCGCTCAGACCATGGCGGTCCTGATCGCCATCCCCTGGGCGCTGTTTGCAGCATCGCGTGCGGACAAGGCGGTCGACAAAGTGTCGACCGTTACGTCGTTCCTTTTTATTGCCATCCCAAACTTCGGTTTGGCGGTCATCCTCAAATACCTGTTCTCGTTGAAGTGGTCGATTTTCCCACTGATCTTCAACGCCGCAGATCCATTTTGGACACGGGTCTGGCAATTGGTTTTGCCGGCGATGGCCCTGGCACTGCCAGTGGCTTCGGTGTACCAGCGGCTGCTGCGGACCGACCTGATCACCACCTTGCAGGAGGACTACATCCTCACTGCACGTTCGAAAGGCGTCTCCAAGCGCAACGTGCTGTTCAAGCACGCATTGCGTCCGTCGCTCTTTTCGTTCATCACGATCTTCGGCATCAACACGGGCGCACTGCTCGGTGGTTCCCTGATCGTCGAACAGATTTTCATCATTCCCGGCTTGGGGAGCGCGATCGTCGAAGCAATTCTGCGTGAAGACTTCCCGGTCGTTTTGGCAATCGTCATGATCGTCACGTCGGCGTTCGTCGTGATCAACATCCTGGTCGATCTGCTCTATTCCTTGATTGACCCAAGAGTGAGGGCGGCATGAGCGACGGCAACATCCACGGCGCCGACATCGCAGTTGATGCGGCTGGCCTCGCGGCCACCGGTGGCGCCGATCCGAACGGCGTGTCAACCAGCGACGCAACCGCCCAGGCCAACGCCGACGGAGCGGCTTCCAAGCGACGCCTCGGCCTTGGCTTCTGGATCGCGGCCGTTTGGCTGTTCATCGTGTTTTTCGCGGCACTCTTTGCGCCGTGGCTTCCGTTCAAGGATCCAGACAACAACTTCATTGTCAGCGGTGAACGGCCCCCGTATGCGCCTTCCTCCACGCACCTCTTCGGTACCGATCAGGACGCCCGTGACCTCTTGGCCCGAACGGTATTCGGCGCACGAGTGTCGCTGACCGTTGGCCTCGTCGCTATCGGCATGGGCATGGTGTTCGGCGGCTTCATGGGAATCATGGCCGGCTACTTCCGTGGCTGGTGGGACCGCGTCATTTCGTTCGTCTTCATCATCTTTCTGTCGTTCCCGGCCCTCGTGCTTGCCATCTTGATTACGGCGCTCCTCGAACGCAGCCTGCGGACGATCTCGATCACGCTGGGCATCTTGTCGATCGCCCCCGTCGGTCGTATTGCTCGTGCCACAACGATTTCGTTCGCTGACCGAGAATTCGTGCTCGCGGCACGAACACTCGGAGCCAAGAACGGCCGAATCATTATCAGAGAACTCCTCCCGAACGTCTTGATTCCGATGTCGGCGCTGGCGCTGCTCGGTATGGCGGTTGCCGTCGTTGCCGAGGGTGGCTTGGCCTTCCTTGGCCTGTCCGTCGAGAAGGGCCCGACCTGGGGCAAGGTCATTTTGACTGGCGCCGGTTCGCGTGACCTCCAAAAGGCCCCGTGGATTGCAATCATTCCGATCATCGTGCTGTTCCTGACAGTGCTGGCACTCAACTTTGCCGGCGACCGCATCCGGGCCTACTTCGACGTCCGGGAGACCGCACTGTGAATAAGAACGACATCATCAAGACCGACCGGCGAATCGAGTCAGGGGAGCCACTCCTTGAACTCATCGACCTCAAAACACACTTCAAAACTGAACGTGGCCTCGTTCGCGCTGTCGATGGCGTCACGCTGTCGCTCAAGCGTGGCGAGTCACTCGGCATCGTTGGTGAGTCAGGCTCGGGCAAGACCGTTCTCTCACGTTCGATCATGGGTTTGCTGCCGTCCACAGCGGTCAAGCACGGGTCGGTCAAGTTCGCCGGTCAAGACATCGTCGGCTTCTCCGCCAAGCAGATGCGTCACCTCTGGGGTGCCGAGATGTCGATGGTGTTCCAGAACCCGTTGAACTCGCTCAACCCACTGATGAAAATCGGCAAGCAGATCACCGAGCCACTCAAGCTCCACCTGGGGATGGACAAGGCAACGGCCACGGCAACCGCACTGCAGCTCTTGCGCGACGTCCGCATTCCCGAGCCCGAGCGCCGCCTCAACCAGCTCCCGCATGAACTATCCGGTGGCATGCGTCAGCGCGTGATGATCGCCATTGCGTTGGCGTGTGGGCCGACCCTGCTGTTCGCTGACGAACCGACAACCGCACTCGATGTCACCGTCCAAGCGCAGATCCTCGACTTGATCGGCGAGCAACGGCGTGACCGCAACATGTCGGTCATCCTCGTCACCCATGACCTCGGCGTCGTGGCCGGCCACACCGACCAGATCGCAGTCATGTACGGTGGAAAGCTGGTTGAGCATGCGCCGACCAAAACGCTCTTCGCCAACATGAAGATGCCGTACACCAAATCGTTGATGCGCAGCATCCCGAAGCTGAGCGACCCAAGCCACACCCGGCTGGCAACGATTCCCGGCCGCCCGCCGGATCTCGTCAACCCGCCATTGGGCTGCAACTTCGCACCCCGCTGCATGTATGCGCTGCCGAAGTGCCACGTCGAAGAGCCGCCGCTCACCCCAACTGCTGACCCCAAGCATGTGTATGCGTGCTGGTACCCCGTTGGTTCCCCCGAGTTCGAGAAGCGAGACGCTGAATTGCAAGCAACCGGTTACATGCCCGAAGACTTTTCGGCGGTGTCCTGATGGCAGGCACCGGTAAAGCACACATGCGCGACGGTGACAAGGTCCTCAGCATCGAGGACCTAGTCGTCGAGTTCAAGGTCGGCCGTGGCAGCACGGTCAAGGCCGTTTCCGGCATCAGTTTCGACGTCTTGCGAGGCGAAACGCTCGGCATCGTCGGCGAGTCTGGCTGTGGAAAGAGCACCACTGGGCGCGCCATTATGCAGATCCCGCCACCGACCAGCGGCTCGATCATCTTCGAAGGCGCTGAGCTCACCGAGATGACGAGCAGCGCCGTGCGCGAAGCCCGCACTCGGGTGCAGATGATCTTCCAGGACCCTGTGTCGTCGCTCAACCCACGTCGCTCGGTTCGTGACAGCGTGCTCGAGCCGCTTGAAATCTGGAAGCGCGGTACCAAGGAAGAACGCAACAAGCTCGTCGATGAGATCCTCGAGTCAGTCGGTATCGACCCGGCGCGTGCTGCCGAAAGCAAGCCGCACCAGTTCTCAGGCGGTCAGTGTCAGCGCATCTCTGTGGCCCGAGCCCTTGTGCTCGACCCCACGTTGATCATCTGCGACGAGCCCGTCTCCGCGCTTGATGTGTCGGTACAGGCGCAGGTCCTCAACCTGTTGGAAGACCTGAAAGAGAAGTTTGGCCTCACCCTGGTGTTCATTGCTCACGACCTCGCAGTCGTGAAGAACATCAGTGACCGAGTCGCTGTGATGTACCTCGGCAAGCTGTGCGAAGTCGCCTCGAGCGACGATCTCTACGCCCGCCCGGCGCATCCGTACACGAACGTGCTGCTCGATTCGATCCCCGAACCCGACCCCGAGGCCGACCATTCCGTCGGCAAGATCGTCGGTGAGCCACCATCGCCGATCTCTCCCCCGTCAGGCTGCCGGTTCCATCCGCGTTGTGCGTACGCCACCGACATCTGCACCAAGGAAGAACCGCAGTTGCGGCCAATGGGCGACGGCCACTTCGTGGCGTGCCACCATCCGGTCGAAACTCCCGTCGAGATCCGTTGAGGCTGCCGTCAGGACCTGTTTCCGGCTGCTAGCTTCCTGCCGTGTCCGCGTCTGTAAATCAGCTCATTTGTGAGCGACTCATCGACATCGGTGCCACGCCGTCGTGGTCCCGCCATGGTTGCAGTGAACCAACGACGCGGTCGAACGTTGTTGACCGCGGGTCGCCTCGACAGGCGAAATGGTCCGAGCAACACGTACCCCTGGTGACTGATGCGTGACGACGAGCTGAATACGACCACGATTGACCGCACACGCGGCGGCCGACTGGCCAACCTCCTGCACGAGTTTTCATCGCCCAGCGCAACCTCGATTCGTGACGACTTCGCCGATAAATCGTTCCGTCGAGCCATTGTCGTCGGGCTCATTGCCTATGTCGTCACACGGCTCTGCCTCGTCGCCGGTGCCGGAGTTCGCGCAGCACAGCGTGTCGTCGACGTCCGCAAAGACATCGAGCTCGGCATTCTCGACGAGATCGAGCCGTCCGCCGGGTCGACGATCAGCAACGTGCTGACGTCGTGGGACGGCCGTTGGTATCTCGAGATCGTCCGCTTCGGCTACCCCAAATCGATCCCTGTCGACATCACCTACAACCAACTCGAAGCTCGCGCGGCGTTCTTCCCCGTTTACCCGTGGCTGGTGCGTGTCGTCGATTTCGTGCTGCCGGGAGGCGACACCTTGGCCGCGCTGTTCACCAACTTTATCCTGGGCGCCATCTCAGTGGTCTTAGTCGGGCTCTTGGCTCGGCGCTTGTTTAGTAATGCGGTGGCGGCCCGTTCGATGACTCTGTACACGGTGTTCCCCGGCAGCTTCGTTCTGTCGTTCGCCTACGCCGAGGCAACATTTATCGTCCTGGCTGCACTGTGCCTGCTCTTCTTGATCGAAGAGCGCTGGATACTCGCAGGCATCGCCGCGGCGATCGGCACCGGCACCAGACCGAACGGCGTGGCGCTCGTTGCTGCATGTGTCGTCGCTGCGGCCCTGGCAATCTGGCGTCGACGCGATTGGATGTCGCTCGTTCCGGTTGTCTTGTCGCCCCTCGGGTTCATTGGGTTCCAGCTGTATGTCGACGCCCAGGCCGGCGAACGCGGAGCCTGGTTCCGCGTGCAGCGCGAGGCCTGGTCCGAGGGCACGAGCTTTGGGGCAACCGCGGTTGCGAATACGTTTGGCTTCGTCAAGAGCCCGTTGAGTTCGCCTGCCGACGCCCTCACCGCGCTCTGCTTATTGGCGCTCGCCGGAATGCTCTACGCACTGTGGAAACGTCACCTTCCACTCCCCCTTGTTGCGTTTTGCGCCGTCATCATCGCCTTGATGCTGATTCCTGAAACCGTCACCGCCCGACCCCGCTTCCTGTTCACCGCGTTCCCGTTGTTCATCGCTGTCGGCGCCTGGTGGCCAGAGCCAGTCGCTGATCATGATCACCACCGAGCGAGCTGGGACCGAGCCGGGTGGGACATGGTCTTGGTGGCCGGTGGGGCCGGCCTCGCCACCCTGACCGGGCTGTACGGCGTCTTTGGAGCGATTCCGTAATGGGCACGTTGCGCTGCCTTGTCGTGGTTCCAACACACAACGAGGCCACCAACATTGAAGAGATCCTCGCACGGCTCCACGAGCATGTGCCCGAGGCCGACGTACTCGTCATTGACGACGCATCTACCGACGGGACTCGCACGCTCGCACGTGCGGCACTGCGGCCGAACGATCGGATTGTCGAGCGCGAAACGAAGAGCGGTTTGGGGAACGCGTATCTGCACGCATTCCGCATTGGCCTCGACGAGGACTACGACTTACTCGTTCAGATCGATGCCGACATGTCCCACGACCCGGTTGCGCTGCCGACCATGCTTGCAGTGGCGCAGCATGGCGTCGCGGTGGTGATTGGTTCGCGTTACATTCCCGGCGGTTCCGTCGTCGGCTGGCCCCGCCGCCGACTTTGGCTGTCGCGCTGGGCCAACCGGTACACCGCGATAGCGCTCGGCCTTGCCATCAACGACGCCACGGCCGGTTATCGCGTCTATCGAGCCGACGCGCTCCGGTCGCTCAACCTGGCCGGGATCCAAGCGAGCGGTTACGGCTTCCAGATCGAAATGACCTACCGGGCAGTCCGCTCCGGGATGAGCGTGGTTGAAATTCCAATCACCTTCCGCGATCGAGTAGCCGGCGAATCCAAGATGAGCCGCCGGATCGTCGTCGAAGCTTTCCAGCTCGTCACCTGGTGGGGCGTCAACGATCTCGTGACGCTGCGGCGTCGACGCAGGGCCTACCGGACGCTCGACCAGGCCACGCAGCCTGACAGCCAGTGAGCGCTACTATGAGCTGCTCCATGCGCGCCCCGTCCACGCTCTCGACGCCGATGGCTCGCTTTGCCGATGCGCTGCTGGCGGTCGACCTACCAGCGCTGCCCGTTGATCCGCGCCGCCAGACTGTTTCGTTCATCGACGAGCGAGTGCAAACAATGCCATCAGTCCCCCGATTCGGCGTCAAGGCCATTGGCATCGGCGTTGACATTCTTTCCAAACTCGCCGGCGTCGATCGGGTGATCAGCCTCGTTACGAAGCTGCCGATTCCGCTCCTCGCCGAATACCCCCGCCTGATCCGATCGTTGGCCTTCGCGTACATCTGGGAAACCTGGCCAGACACCCACACGGACGGCGCCCAATGACCGCAACGAACGAGTGGGCCGCCAACCACGAGTGTGAGGTACTGGTCATTGGCTCAGGGGCAGGTGGCGCCACGACCGCTGCGATTCTTGCCGAAGCTGGTCACGACGTTCTCATCATTGAGGAAGGTCCGTGGGTTGACCAGGGCGAAGTTGTGCCGTTCTCGCTCGAACAGATGGATCGTCAGTACCGATCGGGAGGCGTCACGGTGGCGCTCGGTGTTCCATCGATTGCCTACACCGAGGGTCGATGCGCCGGGGGCGGTACCGAGGTCAACAGCGGGCTGTATCGCCGCCCGCCCGAGCAGGCGATTGCCCGTTGGCAGAGCGAGTACGCAATCGACGATTTCGACGCCGACGGCTTGCTGTCGATCTGCGAAGAGGTCGAAGCGCAACTGACCGTGCAGACCGTGCCAGGCGAACACACTAGAGCCAGCGAGATTCTGCGCGACGGTGCAGCTGCACTGGGTTGGCAACACGACGAGAGCCCACGTTGGATGTCGTATCCAGAAGGCGGGCGCGCCGTCGACGGGAAACGTCAGAGTATGACGCGAACGTACCTGCCCAGAGCCTTTGCTGCAGGGGCCCGGATGCTCACCGAGCACCGGCTCGATCGCATCGTCATGTCTGGTGGTTCAGCCACCGGCGCTGAGTTGTCGACAACTGCGACAGGAATCGATCAACCAACCACGATCACGTTCAAGAGCGTCTTTGTCTGCGGTGGAGCCATCCAAACTCCGGCGATCTTGCAGCGCGCCGGCTTTCGCCATCGGGTCGGTCGCACGCTCGCCGTTCACCCCACCGTCAAGCTCGCCGCCCGATTCGACGACAACGTCAACACCCCTGATGACGTCCCTGTGTTCCAGGTCAAAGAGTTTGCCCCCGGCATCTCATTCGGCGGCTCTGCAAGCCACCCCGGTTTGGTTGCGCTGTCGTTGATTGACAATTGGCGTGACTTTGGCGCGACGGTAACCGCATGGCCTGAGTTGGCCATCTACTACGCAGCAATCACGAGCCAAGGCCGTGGTTGGGTGCAGGCAATCCCCGGCGTCCGAGACCCGATCGTCACGTATCGACTGACCAAACGCGATCGTGCGCTCCTGGGCCAAGGCCTGGCCCGCCTCGCGCTCCTCATGCTCGAGGCCGGCGCTGGCGAGGTGTACCCGTCGTTCAAGCAGGCACCCCTCGTCCGCAACCGGGCCGACCTCGCCAAGATGACCGCCGCATTCGCTGCCACCAAGGCCAGCGTCATGACCGTGCACCTTTGCTCGACTGCGCCAATGGGCGAGAACTACAAGCGGACCGCCACAGACAGCTTCGGCAAGGTCCACGGCGCAAGCAACGTGTGGGTCAACGATGCGGCATTGCTTCCTGACGCGCCAGGCGTCAACCCGCAGGCTTCGGTGATGGCCATCGCCATCCGGAACGCGCGGCGCTTTGCCGACGAACGAGCCGGATAATCATGCCGAACAATCATGATGAAGACACTTCGATGAGTCAACAGCTTGCCCCTCCAGACATCACGGTGATCACGGGTGCCGGGGGTTGGCTCGGCACAGGGCTGGTCGCTGCGTTCCTTTCTGGCGACCACGAGTACCAACGAGCGGGCCGACTTCGGCTGCTCGTCCGTGACCCTGGCGATGCAGTAGCGCTGCGGGCTGCAAGCGATCGCGTCGAGGTCTTCG
>JBLIKS010000104.1:0-8518 GCA_047635555.1 Candidatus Azotimanducaceae bacterium | reverse complement strand
GCAACTCTGATGATGCGCCAGGCAACAGTGGCAACTCGAATGCTGGCGGCAACGGCAACTCTGATGATGCGCCAGGCAACAGTGGCAACTCGAATGCTGGCGGCAACGGCAACTCTGATGATGCGCCAGGCAACAGTGGCAACTCGAATGCTGGCGGCAACGGCAACTCTGATGATGACTGAGACGGGTGGTTGAAGCGCCCCGGGATCGGTGACCGGTCGATCAGATTGGCGTCGGGCGTGGTTTTACTCTTCAGCGATTGGCGGTGGGTTGTCGTTCGGTTCGTCGTCTTGGCGGTCGTCTTTGATGCTCGCCTTGCGCCGTGCCCGGGCACATTGAGTCACCCACGTTGTAATTGGGTGTAGCCGCGAGGCTCAGCCGCTCTTCCGCTTTCCGGCGAACGGCTTGTCGGGGTCGTACCCCATTGTTTCGTAATACTCGCGTTGCAACAACCGCTTGTAGAGCTTGCCGGTCGGGTGGCGGGGCAGTTCGTCGCGGAAGTCGATCGACCGCGGGCACTTGACGTCGGCGATCTGGCTCTTGCAGAACTGGATCAGCTCGCTGGCGAGTTGTGCTCGCTCTTCGTCGGTCGTGGGCATCACCCGCGGCTGCACGACGGCCTTGACTTCTTCACCGAAGTCCTCGTTGGGTACGCCGAACACGGCCACGTCGATCACCTTGTCGTGGGTGACCAAAATGTTCTCGGCCTCCTGCGGGTAGATATTCACACCACCGGAGATGATCATGTACGCCTTGCGGTCGGTGAGGTACAAGAAGTTGTCCTCGTCGAGGTAGCCGACGTCGCCGAGCGTGCTCCAGCCCTTCGGGTGGCGAGATCCCTTCGTCTTTTCCGCGTCGTTGTGGTACTCGAACTCGGCTCCGCCTTCGAAAAAGATGGTGCCCGGCTGACCCTGCGGAACCTCTTCGAAATTGTCGTCGCAGACGTGCAAGATGCCGGTGATCGCCTGCCCCACCGTGCCCTCGTGAGCAAGCCACGATTCGCTGTTGCAGTAGACGAACCCGTTTCCTTCGGAGCCGGCGTAGTACTCGTGGATCACGGGTCCGAACCACTCGATCATCGACTTTTTGGTCGGGGCTGGGCACGGCGCCGCAGCGTGGATGACGTACTCGAGCGACGACATGTCGTACTTGGAGCGCGCGTCCGCATCAAGCTTCAGCATTCGCACGAACATGGTCGGCACGACCTGGCTGTGCGTGATGTCGTACTTCTCCACGAGCTGCAAGTAGCCCTCCGCGTCGAAGTTCTCCATGGCCACGATGGTTGCCCCGAGTGCGTGCATCGACATACAGAAGCGCAGTGGTGCTGCATGGTAAAAAGGTGCCGGCGACAGGTACCGCTTCGTGTCATCGACGGCGAAAAGCATCTGGCAGAGCATTGTGACGCCGTTATTCCACGTCTCGAGCGGCTCGTTGGGAAACGCCCGAGTGATGCCCTTCGGCATGCCGGTGGTGCCAGAGGAATAGAGCATGTCCATGCCAGCAATGCGGGCCTCGTCGGGCGGCTCGGGCGACTGTGCCTCGACTGCTGTCTCGTAGGCCTCGTAGCCGTCGATGGCTCCGTCGAGCATCAGCCGCAGTTCGACGTTCGGCGTCTTGTCGATCATGTCAGCAGCCTGGTCGGCTTTGTACTTCGACGTGATGTACGCACGGGCGCCGCAATCGTTGATGATGTACTCGAGTTCGGCGCTCTGGAGGCGTGAGGAAGTCGCCGTATAGACGAGCCCGGCGTAGTGGCAGCCCCAGATGACCTCCATGTAGCGATCGTGGTTCTCCATGCAGATTGCAATGTGGTCGCCGGGCTCAAGGCCTGCGGCACGAAGGAGACGACTGAGGCGGTTGGCGGCAGCATCGAGTTCGGAAAAGGTCTGTGTAAAGCCGGAACCGCCCATGATGAGTGCGGGCTTGTCACCGTGTGTTGCGAGATGTGCACCTGGGATCATCCTGCGGAACGTAGTCGCCGGTACCGTTTCAGCATGAACTCTGCGCGCTTCGCGAAGCTGATGGCAAGCGACAGCGACTCGCTCGACCTCGACGAAGTGTCACTCATCATGTCTGGGGTCCTGCAGCCGGGTCTCGACGAGATCGAGTGGCTCGCCGCGCTCGAATTGCTCGCAGCCGAGTGCCAGACGCCGACACCGGAGGGCATCAGCCGGTACCTCTTCGGCGAACTGGGCTTCACTGGCAACCGTGAGGCCTACTACGACTGGCGCAATTCATGCCTCGACCGCGTCATCGCCACACGCACGGGCATCCCCATCAGCCTGTCGATTCTGATGATCGAAGTCGGTCGGCGCCTCGGCGTGCAACTGCAAGGTGTCGGTATGCCTGCTCACTTCCTGGTCAAGGCAGCCGACAACGACGGCGTCTTCTTCGATCCGTTTGACGGTGGCCGCCAGCTCGATCGCCGGCAAGCTCGGGAGCTCTTCGAAACGATTACTCGCGGCCAAGCTCCTTGGAGCGAGTCGCACCTCGACCCAACGCCGAACCGGGCCATTGTCATCCGGATGCTGAACAACCTGAAGGCGGTGTTTGCTCGCCGGTCTGACGAGGTGCGCTTTGCCTTGGTGATGCAGCTTCGGTCGCAAGTGCCTGAGCTCGCAGTACTCGAAGCTGACGAGTTCGACAGCGCCAATGCCATTTTCAACTGACATCACATCACAGGCACAAGCAAGACAGGAGCTCACGTGATCGACCGTGACATCAAGCAGTGCCTCGGCCAAATGATGAAGGCGGTGCAAGTAATCGGAGCAGCCCACGGCGGCGTGCAACGGGCATACACCAGCCACTGGTTGAGCCAGGTCAGTTTTGAGGAACCAATCGTGATGGCGAGCGTCTCGCCGAAGCACGACACCTACCCGCTGATGATCGGGTCAGGCCAATTCGCTGCAAGCCTGCTGGCTGCCGACCAGATCGTCGAAGGCCAGTACTTCAGCTACCCGGGTCGCAGGTTCGAATATGTTGCCCCGGAGTTCTTGGAAGAGTGGCCTGGGCTCCCTGGCGGGCCACCGGTCGTTCCGAATTCGATTGCATGGTTGCGGTGCGAAATATTCCAGCAGGTCACGATGCAAGACCACGAGCTGTTGTTTGCCCGTGTCGTCGAGGTGTCGCCCGGACGCTTAAAGGATCCGCCGCTGCTCTACTCGAGCCGGCTTGGTTGGCGCGCCGCTGGAGGCAAGGCTCGTGAACCAGGCGTCAGTATTCGCGACGAGCTTCTCGCCCGGGTCGACGCCGCACATTGCGACTGAATCGAGAAGCGGTCAAATCACTGCGACGGTTGTGCCACCGAGTTGTGCTGTTCGAGCATTTCGTTGCGATAGCTGTGCGTCCCGTCGAATCGCCCGACGAGGTACTCGCCGGAAATGAGCGGTTCGTGTGTCGGCTGTTCGCCGTTGGCAAGGCAGCTCTCAAGGGCTTCGATCCGAAGGTGATAGGGCGGTGTCACAAACAATGGTGACGAGTAGCGATCCTGGTTCGGCGGGTTGACAACGCGGTGCGGGTTGGACACCCAGCGGCCGTTTGTCCAGATGGCCATGAGGTCGCCGAGGTTGACGACCAGATGTCCGTCAGGGACCGCCACGTCGGTCCATTCGCCGTTGCGTTGGCGCACCTGCAACCCGCCGATGCCATCATCAGCAAGCACAGTCAATGTGCCGTAGTCGGTGTGCGCACCGCAGCCCATCTGGCCTGGTTCGGGCGTGAGCCGATCCATCGGCGGGTAGTGGATCATCCGGAGGTGGTACATCGTTTCGCCGGGCTGGCTGATGAAGAACTCGGCGTCGAGCCCGAGCGCCACGGCCAGCGCTCGCTGCATGCGAACCGCAGCCTCAGTGATTGCGGCGCGGTACGTCTCCCACACCTCGCGGAAGCCGGGAATGTTGGGGTACTGGTTGGGTCCGTGCAGGGGAGTGCCCGCGACCACTTCGGGGTGGTCGAGTGCGTGGTCGACAGCGAAGTCGAGCGTCTCCTTCATATCGCCAGCGAGAAATGTGCCGACCGTGTCTTCGTCTTGCGCTCCGATGGCGCCTTCGAGAGTTTCTGCAGCAAAGCCGCCGTAGCCCCGGTGGTACGGGCTGTTGGAGATGGCGATCTCTTGCTTCTTTGCTTCAGGCTGATCGAAGAATCGACGGATCATGTCGAAGAACGCCTGGCGCACTTCGGTACTGACGCCGTGGCCAACAACGGTCAGGAAACCGACGTCACGAAGCACAACATCGAGACGCGCCGCTGTGTCTCGGGCTTGCGGCGACTGGGCATCTGCTCCGGTTGCGAACGGTTCGAGGTCGATGACAGGGATTGCTCCGTGGGCGACAGTGTCGGACATGTCGACGACGGTATCCGAGGAATTCCAGACGCTCCATTTCGAGCCTGGTTGCAGAGGACAACTACCGTTCTCACATGAGCATCCTTGAGGAAATCAGTGCACTGACCGCCGACGAGCAACGGGTGGTTGATCTGACGAACGAGCTGCTCGAAAGTTTCCCGCCTGCCGATACGGCGACACAGACGTTCCTCGGCGAACAGTTCGACCGAGGCTTGGCCTGGGTGAACTTTCCTGAAGGCAATGGTGGTCTCGGGCTGAACCCGAAGCTGCAAAAGTTGGTCAACGAGCGGATCTTCGGAGCTGGCGGACCGAACGCGATGTACCGCAACCCGATCGGCCACGGCATGACCGGCCCGACGGTTGTTGCCTGGGGGAGCGATGAGCAGAAGGAGCGCTACCTCCGTCCGTTGTTCACCGGCGAAGAGGTCTGGTGCCAGCTGTTCTCTGAGCCTGGCTCGGGTTCTGACTTCGCAGGCCTCTCGGCCACTGGCGTTCAAGACGGCGACGAATGGGTCTGTAATGGCCAGAAGGTGTGGACGACGCTCGCCCATCTCTCGCGCTTCGGGCTCCTCGTTGTTCGCACCGACCCGCAGGCTGTGAAGCACGCCGGCCTCACCGCGTTCGTTGTCGACATGCACGACCCGAGTGTCGAGATTCGCCCCCTGCGTCAGATGACCGGCGAAGCCGAGTTCAACGAGGTGTTTTTCACCGACACGAAGATTCACGAATCCGAAATGCTCGGCAAGGCCGGCGACGGTTGGCGCGTCTCGCTGACCACGCTGATGAACGAACGCCAGTCGATCGGTGGCGGCATGCCCCAGCGCGGGTCGGGCACCATTGCCGGGCTGATCGATGCGTGGGCTGCTGCGCCTGACGATCGCAAGGATGCTCCCGCCCGCGACGACGTGATGAAGCTGTGGTGCCGTGCCGAAGTGGTGCGTCTCACCAACATCCGAGCCAACCAGAACCGCAAGATGGGCGACCCTGGTCCTGAGGGTTCGATCGGCAAGATGGCCGGTGCGATCCTCAACATTGACATCCACAACGCGGTCATGAACCTGCTCGGCGCCGACGGGCTGCTTTATGGCAGCTATGCAATGATCCGTCCCGAAACGGCAATGGCATCAGACACGCAGCAGAAGGCATTCCTGCGCAGCCGTGCAAACACCATCGAGGGCGGCACGACCGAGATCATGGCCAACATCCTCGGCGAGCGCGTCTTAGGCCTTCCCGGAGACGTCCGCGTCGACCGCGAAGTTCCCTGGGCCGAAGTCCCCCGCAACTAAGAGTTACGCATGGGGTCAGGCCCCTTTCGCAACTATTCGAGCAGGCTGGCGAGGACTTCGCTGGCGGCAAGGTTGCGATCGTCCATGGCTGGACGGTCGAGCAGCGTGCCACCGAGCATGACTGTCGCCGCGGATTCGATCGACGCCTGCAGATCGCGGATGTTGCGCGGCGGCGGGAAGTATTCGTCTTCATCGGTGACGTTGACCAGTTCGACTCCGTTGATGGGATCGAGGAAGTCGATGACCTCTTCGACCAGTTCTTCCGGTGCCGAGGCGCCAGCGGTGACGCCGACGATTCCGCTGATGTCGTCAGGGAGTTCGGTCACCGAATTGATTCGGTAGACACGCTCGCAGCCTTCTTCTCGTGCGAGCTGTTCGAGCGCACGGGTGTTGGACGAGTTGCCAGAGCCAATGACCACGATGGCGTCGCACTTGTGGGCCAGTTCCATCAACGCTGACTGACGGTTTGTTGTCGCAAAGCACAGGTCGCTGCGGCCGGGGGTCCAGACGTCAGGGAACCGCTTCTTGACGGCAACGGCGACGCCTTCCCAATCACGATGCGAGAGGGTGGTCTGAGCAAGAAGCGCCACCGGCTGATCGATGTCGCCAAGCGCCTCAACCTCAGCAACTGATTCGACGCGGACGATCGAATCTGGTGCGACTGCCATGGTGCCGACAGCCTCTTCGTGGCCTTGATGCCCGACGTAGACAATCCGGTAGCCCTTGCCAGCGCGCACCTTGACTTCGTGGTGGACCTTGGTGACGAGGGGGCACACCGAGTCGACAACGTAGGAACCACGTTCGCGGGCGGCTTCGAGGATCTCTGGTGGCGAACCGTGGGCCGACAGCATGATCGGGCTCCCGGCAGGCACTTCGTCGATCGTGTCGACGAACACGACTCCCTGCGCCTTGAAGCGGTCGACGACAAGCTGGTTGTGGACGATCTCGTGGTAGCAGTACACGTTCCCAGGAAAAGTTCGGACCATCCAGGCCAACGCCTTGATCGCCATCTCGACACCAGCGCAGAAACCGCGCGGTTCAGCTAGCAGGACTCGGTCGACACGGGAGGTGCTCATTCGGATTCCAATCTACCCCTGCCCCGGGCGTCGCCTGGCGACGGATGGCTCACCGGTCAGCGGCCCTGGTGGCGATAGCGTGGTGTGTCGCATGTCTACAGGAACACTCGCCCCCATCGTTGTCTCGGTCGCACCCGGTTCTCCGGCCGCGCTCGTCGGCGTGCAGGCCGGCGATGAAATCTTGCGAGTCAATGGCGATGTGCCTCGCGACATCATCGAATGGCAGCTGGCCACCGACGAAGCTGACGTCGAACTTGATGTCTCGCGTGGCGGCATGGACCTTTCGGTGACCATCGAGAAGCTGCCCGGTGCATCGCTTGGCATCGAAGTGTCCAGCGCTGTGTTTGACCGGGTTCGGACCTGCGACAACCACTGCGAATTTTGCTTCATTTACCAACTGCCCAAAGGTATGCGGCGCAGCCTGTATCTAAAGGACGACGACTATCGGTTGTCGTTCCTGTACGGCAACTTCACGACGCTGACCCGATTTACCGAGGCTGACCTCGAACGTGTCATCACGGAGCGCCTGTCGCCCCTGCACGTCAGCATCCACTCGACCGACCCAGACATCCGCAGCGCGATGTTGAAGAATAAGCGGGGCGGTATGAGCCTGCGTTGGCTGCGGGCACTGCTTGACAACGACATCGTCGTGAAGGGGCAGATCGTTGTCTGCCCAGGCGTCAATGACGGCGCAATCCTCGACGACACACTTGCCGGCGTGCTCGACCAGTACCCCGAACTTGACTCGGTCGCCGTCGTGCCGCTCGGCATCTCGAAGTTCAACGACGAGTCAGCAATGCGTTTTCACACGCTTGCCGAGGCGCAAGCAGTCGTTGACACGGTCACCGACTGGCAAGACATCTTCGAGACCACGCTCGGCAAGCGAATGGTCTACGCCGCCGACGAGTACTACTTGATGGCGCAGCGACCGTTCCCCGAGGCGGAACGTTACGACGGCTTCCCGATGCACGAAGACGGCATCGGCATGGCCCGTACCTTCGAGGCCGAGTTCTACGGCACCGCTGCCGAAGCCACCGGCGTGCAGCGCGGCTTCTTCGCCGCTGTCGATGCGCCGCCGAACCCAGCGGCCTATACCGGGCTCCGCCAAAGCGGTTGTGGCCCGGCTGCAGACTCCGCGGCAAGCGCAGCGGCTTCCGTCGCCTCCGGTATCCAGCTTCGGCCGCGCCGCACTGCACCGGTCGGCGTGCTGACGGGGCCACTCGGGGCACCTGTCATCACACCGCTTGTCGAGTCCATTGGCCGCACTGATGTGCGCATCTTGACAGTTGCCAACGAGTTCTTCGGCGGCAATACCGGCGTCACCGGCCTGATGACCGGCGAAGATGTCAGCCGCGTGCTCGCAGCCGAACCCGAAGGGCACCGCTATTTGCTGCCCGACGTTTGTCTGTCTGACGACGGCCGCTTCCTCGATGGCGTTGCCATCTCTGATCTTCCACGGCCTGTCGAGGTCATCACCACCGACGGCATCGCGCTCCGCGCGGCGCTCGAACAATCCGCAGGGACACCAGCATGAGTACCGACGACACCACCAACGCATTGGGCGGTGGGACCCAGCTCCCGAACAACCCGCTCGACCTCGACCCCGAGGCAATCAGCGATCTCGACGAGATGATGCCAGCTGACCCCGACGCCGATTTGCCGAGCGTCGTCATCATCGGCCGCCCGAACGTCGGCAAGTCGACATTGTTCAACCGCATTGTCGGCAGCCAGCAGGCGATTGTCGAAGACAGGCCTGGCATCACTCGTGACCGCAAGGTGCTCGAGGCCGAGTGGCTCGATGTCCCATTCCTCGT
>JBLIKS010000103.1:0-8526 GCA_047635555.1 Candidatus Azotimanducaceae bacterium | reverse complement strand
GTTCCGACGCCGCCGAACGCGGTGCCGCTGCGAATGCTGCATGGAAGGCTGCTGCTGCAAGCGCAACGTCGAATCCCGAGTGGCAAGCCGCATGGGGCCAGACCGGCCTCGACGGTTGGAACGCCAACCTCCCGACCTACGAGCAGGGCGATTCGGTTGCCACTCGCAAGGCCATCCAGAAGGCACTCGACTCGACCTTCGCCAATCTGCCGGGCCTGATGAGCGGCTCTGCCGACCTCAAGGGCAGCAACGGTGTTGCACTCGGTGAGTCGACTCCCTTCGGCTCGGGCAACGAAGCTGGCCGTTACCTGCACTTCGGTGTCCGCGAGCACGCAATGGGCGCCTGCGCAATCGGCATGTCGGCGCACGGCGGAGTCCTGCCGGTCACGGCAACGTTCTTCGTCTTTGCTGACTACATGCGCCCGCCGATCCGCCTCGCTGCACTCACTGGCGCCAAGGTCTGCTTCGTCTTCACGCACGACTCGGTCGGTGTCGGCGAAGACGGCCCGACACACCAGCCGGTCGAGCAGCTTGCATCGCTGCGCTCCATGCCCGGTTTGCATGTCGTCCGTCCGGCCGACGGGAACGAGACCATCCAGGCCTGGGCCGATGCAGTCGAACACGACGGACCAACCGTGCTGGTGCTGAGCCGACAGAACATCACGGTCACCACCGACGGCAGCGCCGTCGCCACGGGCGCCGGCATTGTGCGCTCCGCTGAGGACCCGCACGTCGTGCTGGTCGGAACGGGCAGCGAAGTCTCGCTGTGCGTCGAAGCCGCCGCCAAGCTTGGCGAGCAGGGTGTGCGTGCACAGGTTGTTTCGATGCCCAGCTGGGATCGTTTTGACGAACAGGACGCCGACCACAAGGCATCGGTCTTCCCGGCAGGCGTCCCCGTCGTCTCGGTCGAAGCCGGAGTCACCTTCGGCTGGTCGAAGTACGCCGATACCTCAGTCGGAATTGACCGTTTCGGTGCGAGCGCACCGGGCAGTCTTGTTCTTGACAAGCTCGGCATCAACGTCGATCACGTCGTTGTCCACGCCTCTGATCTGGTCAACGGAACCACGAGCGAACATCCCAGGAGCACCGCATGAGCAACCGCATCGAGCAGCTGTATAGCGAGCAGGGCCAGAGCGCCTGGCTCGACAACCTGAAACGGGACTACATCACGTCGGGCAAACTCGTCGAGGTCCGCGAGAGCGGCGTCCGTGGGCTCACCTCGAACCCGTCGATCTTCCAGAAGGCCATCCAAGGATCGGCTGATTACGACGAGCAATTCAACGAGATTGCTGCCGACGCTGGCAACATTGTCGACGACTATTGGTCACTTGTTATCCGCGACATCCATGGCGCGTGCGACGTGTTCTCCAAGATGTACGACCACTCAAACGGCGTTGACGGCTACGTCAGCGTCGAAGTTGCTCCGAGCCTCGCCCACGATGGCCCGGGCACGGAATCTGCTGCACGCGAATTGCACGAGCGGATCAACCGCCGCAACCTGATGGTCAAAATCCCCGGCACCGCCGAAGGCCTCGGACCCATCGAGCAGATGATCTCCGAAGGCCGATCCATCAACGTCACGTTGATCTTCAGCATCCCTCGCTACGCCGAAGTGATGGAGGCCTACATTTCCGGGCTCGAGCAGTTCGCAGCTGACCCCGATGCCGACTTGTCCCAGGTTGCGAGCGTGGCCAGCTTCTTCATCAGCCGTGTCGACGTCGAAGTCGACAAGCGCCTCAATGCAAACGGTTCCGACGAGGCCCTTGCCCTGCGCGGCAAGGCAGCCGTTGCCCAGGGCAAGCTCGCCTACAAGCTCTTCAGCGAGACCTTCACCGGTCCTCGCTGGGAAGCGCTCGCGGCACGCGGCGCTCGTGTTCAGCGTCCGCTGTGGGCATCAACTTCGACGAAGGACCCCGCGTACCCCGACACGTTGTACGTCGACGAACTCATCGGGCCCGACACGGTCAACACGTTGCCTGATGCAACCCTCGAAGCCTTCGCCGATCATGGCACCGTCGCTCGTCGCATTGATGCCGATGTTGACCAAGCCGAAGCCGTCTGGACTGCCCTCCCGGGTGTCGGCGTCGATATGGACGACGTCGCCGATCAGCTTGAACGCGAGGGCGTTGCCAGCTTCATCACGGCATTCGACGAGTTGATTGAAGCACTCGAAGCCAAAGCTGCCAAACTCCGCAGCTGAGGTCGTTCGTTTCCGCGGGAGCCAACAATTAGGCCTCGACGGTGAGCTCAATGCGGTGGTAACCCTGCGCACCATTCGGTGCGACCGCAGCGCGTTCTTCGGGCTGCGCGACACCGTCGCCGTCAAAGGCTCGCGCCTCAACGGCATAACGGCCGGGCGCCAAGTCGCCAGAGCGATACACCCACTGGACCCAGGTGTCGTTCGATGGCACGCCGGCAATTTCGGTTTCGAGCCATTCGCCCTCATCGAAGCGCACTTGCACTTGGGAAATCCCACGGTGCACTGCCCATGCCACACCGCCAATGGCGACTGCGCCGCCGCCGTCTGACTTTTTCACTTTGTTCCCGGTGTCGATGCGGGCCATTGTCTTGACGGGCCCTTCCTTTGACCAGCCACGCGGAATCCAATAACCATCGAAGTCGTCCCACCGAGTGAGGCGGATCTCCGTGACCCACTTGGTTGCCGACACGTAGCCAAAGAGCCCCGGCACGACGATGCGGACCGGGAAGCCGTGTTGCGCCGGGAGGGCCTCACCGTTCATCGCTATGGCGAGCATTGCGTCGCGGCCATCCATGATTGTTTCGAGTGGGCTGCCACACGTCCACCCATCAACCGAACGACTGACAACCTGCTCAGCGCCGTCTTGCACCCCTGCCTCTTCGAGAATGTCTTTGAGCCTCACCCCGCGCCAGAGGGCGTTGCCGACAAGGTCGCCACCAACCGGGTTCGATACGCACGAGAGCGTGATGTAACGCTCGATCTGCTCGCGCTCCAACAGGTCATCAAAGGTCAGCTCGATCGGATTATCGACCATGCCATCGATTCGGAGCTTCCAGCTGTCGACCTGCACCTGAGGCACCACGAGCGCTGTGTCGATGCGGTAGAAGTTGTTGTTCGGTACGACGAATGACTCGATGCCGTCGACGCCGAGTTCGAACTCGCTCGGCGCCAGGTTCGGCACCGCTGAAAGGTCGCCGCTGTTCTGCAGTGTCTCCGTCACCGCGAGTTGGTCTTGGGCCACTGCGAAGCGGCGTTGCAGCGCTCTGCCGACACCGCCGGTGATGGCCGCGGCCGATCCAACGGTGACTGCGCCACCAATGAACTGGCGGCGATCGACGCCCATGACCACCTTGCAGCCATCTTCTTCGGACACTTCGGCCTTCGGGCCAAGCCGCCAAAGCACAGCAAGAGACACAGCGGTACCGACAATCGTGGGCAGGATCTTGCCGAGGGTCGGGTCAGGGCGGATCAGGACCGCCCACGCTCCGACAATGCCGACGGCACTGGTCAGCGCAAACGCGGTGGCTCGTTCGCCGCGGAACATCAGAATGCCGATCACCGCACCGAGGCCGAGTACGACGATCAGTGCGCCAGCGACCAGCACCACCTTGTCGTTCGTCCCGAACTGTTCGATTGCCCACTCCTTCAACCACTTCGGCGTCCAGTCAATGAACTCCTGGCCGATCGGTACAACGGGCGACGACGAGCCGCGCACAAGTCCGACAATGAGTTCGGCTGCAGCAAGGCCTGCCGCTGTCGCGAGCAAGCCGAGTACAGCACCGATCTTTTTGGAGCCGTAGAGTCCGCTCAGCATGACATCAGGTGTATCGGAATCCGAGGCCGCTCGCGCTGCTGAAATCGTCGCAGAACTGGGAGTTTCCGGATCTGTTCGACTTGCGACACAGTTGGTTTCTGAGGCGTTGGGGCTCATCACCGATGAGCCTGACACCCTCGACCTCAAAATCGCCACCGCAGCTCTGGCAGAAATGCGCGATGCGTATGCAATGTTCCGGCCGTATCGGGACAAATTAAAGGTTTCGATCTTCGGTTCGGCGCGCACCAAGCCCGACGACCCGCTGTACGGGCAAGCCCGGGATCTGGCATCTGCGCTCGCTGACGAGGGGTGGATGACCGTCACGGGTGCCGGCCCCGGCATCATGCAGGCCGGTATGGAGGGTGCCGGTGTCGAGAATTCGATCGGCGTATCGATCCGACTGCCGTTTGAGAGCGGTGCGAACTCGATCATCGCCGCCGACAACAAGCACGTGTCGATGAAATACTTCTTCACGCGCAAGCTGATGTTGATCAAGGAGTCCCAAGCCTTCGTGTGTCTGCCCGGTGGTGTTGGCACGCTTGACGAGACTTTCGAACTTCTCACACTCACCCAGACCGGCAAGGGCGTTCCGGTGCCGATCGTGTTGCTCGACGAACCTGGTGATCCCTATTGGGAATCGGTCGACGGACTCATGGCCCAACTCGTCCGCCGTGGGCTCGTGTCGCCGGGCGACCGCTCGCTCTACACGATCACGGATTCGTACCGTGAGGCCTGCCGAATCGTCACCGAGTTTTATGCCAACTACGACTCAATCCGGTTCTTCGGCGACGACCTCATCATGCGGATGCGCCAGGCACCCAACGATGCCCAACTCGCTGAGCTGAATGACGAGTTCAGTCATCTCGTTGAGTCCGGTGAGATCGCTCGGGCCACACCCCACCGGATCGAGATACGCGACAGCGACAGGCTCAGCCTCGATCGGATCTCGTTCAAATTCACCAAGCGCGGCTACGGCGACCTGATCAAACTGATCGGCGTCTTGAACACCTACGTGCTGTAACGCTTAGTCGTCATAGATCGTGCTGCCGGCGAGTTGGCGCAAGATGCCAACCGCCTTCTCGATGGATCGGCGGGCCTGCATCAATTTCTTGTCATCGGCAGGCCGTTCGCCCTCGCCGTCAGCAACGGCCTCGCGGAGTTGGTCGAACGCAATCTCGTCGAGGTCAGCAGCGACGATCTCCAGGCGGCTGGCAAGTGCGTCGTAGTCGGCCATCAGTTCTTAACCATCAGTTCGGAGCGCTGTTGCCACGATGTCGACAGGATGCATCACCGTGAGACCCGTTTCGCTGAGAACGGCGGTGAGATGCATTGAGCAGCCTGGATTGGCGCTTGCAACCAGCCGTGCGTTGGATCGCTCCGTCGCCCGACTGATCGAGGCGACCTTTCGTTCACGGATCTGGCCAGCCAGTTCAGGTTGGAGTGCCGAGTACGCGCCACCGGCGCCGCAGCAGAGGCCATCGTCGTCGAGTTCGACGACATCAGCAACGTGCCCCAGCAACGTACGTACCGGATCGACTACTCGTTGCACATGGCGGAGGTGGCACGGGTCTTGCACGATGACCTGCTGCCGCTCGCCTGAAGCAACGGGAAGTCGGTCGACACGTTCGGCGAGGTACTCGTTCACGTCGAGAACCCGGGCGCTAAACGACTGGGCCTCTGGCGTACCGAGCATGTGGCCATAGTCCTTCATCGCTGCGCCGCAACCTGCCGAGTTGACAACGATTGGGGCCTCACCGGGCATCGACGCCATTGTGGCGGTAGCGAGTCGCTTGGACTCATTGGTCAGTCCGGCATGGACGTGCAGCGCACCGCAGCATCCTCCCCCGGCCCCCGGGACCGCATATGTCGCACCCGTTGCTTCGATCAGTTTGGCGGTGTTCACATGGGTCGATCGCTGCCAGGCATCCATCACACAACCGGTGAACAACCAGACGTCATCGCCTGTCGACGTGATTGCCGCCGGACGTCGGATTGCCAGGCCGCTCAGACCCAAGCGCTTTGGCACCAGGTGCATCCGCTGAGCAATCGCGAGCACCGATGACCCCGCCAAGAGAAGCCGATGCTTGTCGAGAAACCAGAAACCGAGGCGTTGCCAGCGCGGCGTGATTCGCCCCGCAGCAGCCAATGCCGACCGGGTGTCTTCCATCAGCGAGCCGAATTGCACCCCACTGGGGCATGCAGGTTCGCAGCCGCGACACTGCACGCAGGTCTCCATGAAATCGACGAATGTCTCGTCGATCGGGAGCTCACCGGACTCGACTGCCCGCATGGCATCGATGCGACCACGAGGCGAGTACGCCTCCTCTCCCGTCACCCTGAATGTCGGGCAATGCGGCAGGCACAAGCCACACGAGACACAGGTCGACAGCTTGTCTGGGTCGATGTCGAGCACGCCAGCACAGTAGCAATCACCGCCCGACAAGCCCTGCTTCATCTTGCTCTCCAGTTTGCGTGACAATTTTGGATGCGATGCGTCCCAATTCCGTCGCGCAAACATGGGCAGGTACAGCGTCGCGGCTCTACGGTGCTCTGCGATGCCAGAAGGACATACCATCCACAAAATCGCCAAAGATCACGGCGCGCTCCTCAGTGGTCGCCCGATCGAGGTGACCAGCCCCCAGGGTCGATTCTCGGCCGACGCTGAACGAGTCAACGGTGCGGTGCTCGAGAAGATCGAGCCACACGGCAAGCATCTCTTTTACCATTGGGACACTGGCGACATTGGCCACGTGCACCTCGGCCTGTTCGGCAAATACAGGATTCACACGGGCAACGACCGACCGGAACCTCGAGGAGCGGTCCGTATGCGCCTCGTCGCTGAGACTGCCACGATCGATCTCGCCGGGCCGACGGCCTGCTCGATCGACGACCCGTCAGTGCGCAAGGAGATTCTCAGTCGTCTTGGCCCAGACCCGATCAAACTTCGTCAGAACAAGCAGAAGATGTTCGACAAGATCCACAAGTCGAAGCGCGGTATTGGCGACCTGCTCATGGATCAATCAGTTGTCGCGGGCGTCGGCAACGTCTACCGAGCCGAGGCCTTGTTTGTCTGTGGGATCCACCCACTTCGCAGCGGCACGAGCATGGACATCGCTGAACTCGAAGCGCTGTGGTCCACAATCACCGCCATGCTTCGCAAGGGCGTCAAGGATGGCCGGATCGTCACCGTCGAGCGATCAGAGCTCGACATTCCAAAGGGCAAGCGCATCAAACGAGGCGAAGCCACCTACGCCTACAAGCGTGGCCACTGCCTCCGGTGCGGTACCGAGATCCAGCATCTCAACATCCAGAACCGCACCAGCTACCACTGCCCCATCTGCCAACCCGGCTGACAGGCCGCCCACGTTGGCAGACATGCCCGTCCAGATCGCCAATGCAGGCGACTGCTCGGCCGTTACAGCAAGACCACTACAAGACCACTACAAGATGTCGAACCAAACGCCCTCTTGGGCGGTGCCCATGTAGTTGATGAAAATTTCGGAGCCCGCGGCGATGTCCGCCAGCGCCGTGATCACCAGCTCGTCCGGTGTCTCCAACGTCTCAGCGTTCGGGGAATAGCGGTGGTTGTAGAGCGAGCCGTAGCCAAGGGCCAACGCTGTCGAAGACTCACCCCAACCAAACACGTAGCTATCGGCGCCCAACGAAAGCGCCTCGCCTTGGTCACCTTCGACAATCAACATCGGGCATCGCTCAATCTGCTCACCAGCGACGATGTCGCGTGTCGCGAAAACGCCTCGGCCCGCACCAGTCGGTGATTCGGCGACACGTAAATGGGGATGAATCGATGTGGCATTCTCAGGAGGCACGGCCGAGAGTCAACCGGGCGCTACTGCGCTTGCCACGCCGGCGCTGCCGATTCGCCGCGCCAGTAGGAGAGCCGACGCTGAGCTTCGGGCATCGCAGCCGCGTTGCCCATACCTGCGCGGACTCGCATCAGCGTGGCAGCGACCAATCGAAGTTCGGCGAACGCTTCGGCGGACGGCTGCGAACGGAGCGACGATCCATACCCATCGGCATACGCCTCGTATACCCCGGGCTCGCCGCCCCACCGCTCGGCTAATGTCATCAGCGGCGCATGATCCCACCCGGGCGGGGCCAGGCACATCAGATCCCAGTCGATCAGGATCGGGCCGTCGCTCCCCATGATCACATTGCCAGGATGCACGTCGCCGTGGCACACCACTGCTCCGGCCTCATTGGCCCAATCAGGCCAACGCCCGACAGCCTGCTCAATGCCCCGTCTCGCCTCGTCGTCCAACTCGTCACCGATTTGGGTGAAGAGTGCGTCGAAGTCCCACCACGGGAAATCGGCTGGCCGCGGCAGCGGGTAATCACTCGGAAGATCATCCTTATCGAGGCAATGCACCGTCCGAACCATCGCTCCGACTGCTCGCCAGTCGATGGGCTCATCCGTCGACTCGATGTACTCCCAGGCCGTGGCGTACAGCCCGGCCTGTCCGAACGTGTCGGTTCTGACCGGCCGGGTGACCCGAAGCCCGGCCTCGAGTAGCCGCCCGGCAAGTTGCAATGATGCACTGGCCGGCGCACTCGGCTCGCTCACGCGGAGCACAACGTCGCCCGACCGATAAATCGCATTCATACCGACCCGAAGCAAGACAGGTTGCGGAAGTTCCCAATGCGCCGCAGCCTGCACCGCGAGGTCGCTCGCAGCTCCAATGTCGGTGATCGGCCGATCGACGAACGGACGCAT
>JBLIKS010000102.1:0-8526 GCA_047635555.1 Candidatus Azotimanducaceae bacterium | reverse complement strand
TCACTCAGCAAACTTTGCACGGTGATGGTGTCGGCTTGTGCGCTTGTCGCAGTAACAAGCAGTGCCCCTGCAGCGAGCAGCGAGATGACGCCAAGTGGTCGTTTGGAAATATTCATGACCCGATCACCCGATCTTTGTAATAGAGGATGTTGTCTTGAAACGATGAATGAGGGTTTCACTTCCCACATCATTATTCTGTTTGACCTTCTGTCCTCAGATCTTCACTCTGGTTATTTTTACCGCCTGTAGTTCCGTCCTGAAGAACATCACTGTGACCCTCGTGAAGGGACAAATGCAAGGGATTTGACGTAACATTGACAAGTAAATCGATGACAGATCAGGTCGCCAACCTTGAGGTTTCCGATTTCCGACGTTCGTTGATGTTCCCGGTGAATCTGAACGAGATGTGATTCGGGAGCGGACAAAGGGAGACACCGCAAGCTTGTCCAGCGCTCATCATGGTGACCAGAAACGTCTCGCAATACCCCGTTTAATTGGAAACAGATTCGGGCCTACCGACGTGCCCGACGCCTGATTCAGTTGCGGGGCAGAGACGACCAGGGTTGGCTGCGCTGCTCGGCTTCGCCGGGTTCACGCGTCAGGCCGAGCACGCGCTCGCCGATGATGTTGCGGTTGATCTCGTCGCTGCCACCAGCGATCGACATCGCCGGCGTGAACATGCAGTAGGCGTGGAGCTGACCGCCTGTGGGCGTGTCATTGCCCCACAGCATTCCGTTCGGCCCCATTGCCTCGAGGCCGATGTCGCGTGTGCGCCGTGAGATCTCGGCGCCGATGACCTTGAGCGTCGACACTTCGGGGCCGGGTTGCCCACCAGCCTTGACCGTTGCCATCGACCGTTCGGTCGACCAGCGCGCCACTTTGCGCAAGGTGTAGAGCTGCATCAATCGTTGCCTCCGAACGGGGTGAGCCGCAGCTTTGAATTCGTCGACGACACTGTCGAGCAGTCCGTTGGCGCCGCCGCTCATCGCGAGCGCAAAGCCGTCGACGTGACCGCCAACGGCAGCTGCGTAACCGCCAACCGTTCCCTCAAGATCGGAGCTGCCGAACATAAAACCGCTGCCCGACCCGGCGTTGTCTGGGTCGCGTTCGTGCGACAGCGTTGTCATGGCGATACGCCAGCCTTCACCTTGTTCGCCGAGCCGATCGTCGTCGGACACCCGAGCGTCGGAAAGGAAAACCTCGTTGAACGCGATGTCGCCGGTCATCTCGCGCAGCGGTCGGACCTCGACCCCTGGCTGATCCATGTCGATCATGAAGTACGAGATGCCCTTGTGCTTTGGCTGCTCCGGATCGGACCGGGCCATCAAAATCCCGAACTTTGCGTGCTGCGCGCCGGAGTTCCAAACCTTCTGCCCGTTGACGATCCATTCGTCGCCGTCAAGCACGGCGCGCGTCGCGAGGCCAGCAAGGTCAGAACCGGCACCCGGCTCGGAGAACAGCTGGCACCAGACATCGGTACCGCGCACGATGCCCGGCATGAATCGGTCAAGTTGCTCGGGTGTTCCGTAGGTCATCAGCGTCGGGGCGACGAGAAACGTGGCAAGACCCTTGGGCGGTCCATAGGCGCCGGCTGCGATTCGCGCGCGCTCTGCCTCTCGTGCGTCGCCGGCCGACAGGCCACGTCCGCCGTACCCGGTGGGCCATTTCGGGAATGACCAGCCGGCGGTGGCGAGTCGTTCCCACCATTCGCCGAGTGCCAGATCGGGGTCCCACTGCTCTGAGTACCACTGGAATGCCTCGTCGAAGACCGCTGTCGTCATTCCAGAAAGCTAGAGAGGTCGGTGGCATGCCAGCGAAGGGGACGTTCTCGCAATCGGAAGGGCTGAGAGTCGCTGCATGGTGGCCGGTACGTTGGCCCGGTGGAGAGCGCATCACGGATCTGGCCAGTGGTTGCGATTGGCACGATGTGCAGCGCGTTTCCCGTCTTCTTGACCGGGGCGCTCGGAGTCCAACTCCGCGACGACATTGGGCTGACCGCCACGCATGTCGGCCTCGCCATGGGCTCGTCGTTCGGGGTCGCAGCCATATTGTCCGCCCCGATGGGTCGCGTCGCCGAGCGGCTCGGCCCGCGCCGTGGATTCCGCGTCGGCCTGACCACATCAGCCTTGGCAATGCTCGCCGTTGCGTTGCTCGCACGGAACGTGTGGCAGTTCTGCTTGTTGCTCGGACTTGCCGGAGCGGGCAATGCGCTCAACCAGCCGTCAGCCAACCTGATGCTCACCACACATGTCGATGGCGAGCGCTTGGGGTTCGCCCTCGCTGCCAAGCAGTCTGGAATGCCGACCGCGGCGCTGCTCGGCGGCGTCGCAGTGCCAGCCATCGCGCTCACCGTTGGCTGGCAATGGGCCTACGTTGTCGGAGCGGTCATGGCAGTCGGAGCGATGCTCAGCTTTCCGCCCGATCGCGCCAGTCGATCTGATCGCAACACAAGCGCGAACGCCGCGGGCGATCGTCGTTCGGCGCGACCCGACCTGGGCATGGCCTTGCTGGTGCTGTACGCCATGGTCGGGCTCCTCGGATCGACGAGCGCCGGCACGATGGTCGGCTTCATTACGAGTGGGGCGGAGGCATCTGGGCTGGGGCCAGGAGCTGCCGGCCTCGTGCTGAGCCTGGGGTCCCTGGTTGGCGTGGCCAGCCGTCTCATTCAGGGCTGGCAGGTTGACCGGTGGGGTGTCCTCCCGATTCAACGGCTCGTCTGGCTGTACGGCCTTGGCGGCCTTGGAATGCTCGTTCTGGCCATCGACGCGCCGATCACCTACGTGCTCGCACCAATTCCGGCCTTCGCATTTGGGTGGGCGTGGCCAGGGCTGTTCAACCTGTCGGTAGTTCGCAACAACCCATCGGCGCCGGCAGCAGCGACAGGGGTCAGCCAAGTCGGGGTGTTCATCGGTGCGGCGCTCGGGCCAGCTCTCGGCGGTCTCATCATCGACAACGGCAGCTACCGGCTGCTGTGGCTCTTCGGAGCCAGCACCCTGTTGTTGGGGTCGATGTTGGCCACGGTGCTGCGCCGGCACATACGGCGAAATCGAGAACGCAACCTGTCACACCGAGGTCAGACCTCGGTGTGACAGGTCGGGTTTAGGCGAAGACGGTGCGGCCAATCCATTCCGCAACGAGGGCTGGCTTGTCGACGCCATCGATTTCGACGGTCATCGCACGCGTCTGATCGACGGCGTTGCCCTTGATCGCGACCGCAACGGTGGAGGCTGTCGCGCGGACACGTGAACCAGCCGGGACCGGGTTGACGAAGCGCACCTTGTTCATGCCGTAGTTGACACCCATCAGGACGCCCTCCAACTTGGGGAGATCAGTCGGGATGCTTGTTGACAGGTGGACGAGCAGGCTGAGCGTGAGGAAGCCGTGGGCGATCGTGCCACCGAACGGGGTCTGCGCGGCGCGTTCCGGGTCGAGGTGGATGAACTGATGGTCGAGCGTTGCATCGGCAAACGCCTGAATGCGATCCTGGTCAATCGTGAACCAGTCGCCGGCAACCGGCTCGTTCCCGATCAATGCGTTGATGGCGTCGTATGCGGCTTGTGCGTTCTCGCTCATGATGATGTCCGTTCAGGGTTGTTAATCGGCGGTGTTCGGAGCCGATGTTAGAACGTTGCCTCCGCTCACACCGTTCTCGGAACGTTCACGCGTCGCGAGGCTCCGCCGACCAGACTGGCCTGATGACACGAGATGAGCAGTACGGCTTCCGGACGCGAGCGGTGCACGCCGGCGGGCGACCCGATCCGGCGACGGGAGCTCGCGCTGTGCCGATCTACCAGACCTCGTCCTTCGTGTTCGGCGATACCGACGAGGCCGCGAACCTCTTCGCGCTCCAAACCTTCGGCAACATCTACTCGCGCATCTCCAACCCAACAGTTGCCGCGTTCGAAGAGCGCATGGCCTCACTCGAGGGCGGCATTGGAGCGATCGGTACGTCGAGCGGTCAGGCCGCCGAGTTCCTCACGCTCGCATCGCTGTGTGGCGCAGGTGATCACATCGTGTCGAGTGCGCAGCTCTACGGCGGCACTCGCACGCTGATGGAAGTCACGCTTGGGCGCTTCGGTGTGGAGACCACCTTCGTGGCCGAACCCGAACCGGCCGCTGTCGCTGCAGCAATCACCGACAAGACCAAGTGCGTCTACATCGAAGTGATCGCCAACCCGAGCGGAATGATCCCCGACTTCGAGGGCCTGGCCAAAGTCGCGCACGATGCCGGCGTGCCGCTGGTCGTCGACTCGACCATGGCAACGCCCTACCTCTGTCGACCGATCGAACACGGCGCCGACATCGTCATCCACTCAGTTACCAAATTCATCGGCGGTCACGGCACGTCGATTGGCGGAGCGATCGTCGAGGCGGGAACGTTCCCATGGGACAATGGCCGATTCCCGTTGATGACCGAGCCGATGCCGAGCTATGGCGGCATCAGTTGGTGGGGTAATTTCGGCGAATACGGATTTCTGACTCGTGTGCGGTCGGAGCAGCTGCGTGATATCGGTGCCTCGATGACGCCGTTCAATGCCTTCCTGTTTCTGATGGGCATGGAAACGCTCTCGCTCCGGATGAAACAACATGTCGAGAACGCGCGGATCGTTGCCGAGTTCCTCAGCGCTCACCCGATGGTGGCGTGGGTCAAGTACAGCGGGCTCCCTGATTCACCCTGGTACGAACGCTCCCAGAAGTACCTGCCGGAGGGGCCGGGTGCGGTCTTCGCCTTTGGCGTGCAGGGCGGCCGTGCGGCCGGGGCGACATTCATCGAGAGCTGCCGTTTGGCCAGCCACCTGGCCAACATCGGTGACAGCCGGACGCTCGTGATTCATCCGGGTTCGACCACACACGGCCAACTGTCCGATGATGCACTGAAGGCCGGGGGAGTGAGCGCCGACCTCGTGCGAATTTCGGTCGGACTCGAAGACGCTGACGACATCTGTGCCGACCTCGACCAGGCACTCAACGCAACGCAGAACCAGGGAGCACACTGATGGCCGCGATTCTCGAACAGATGCAGGAACGCCTCGACCTCCTGCAGCGCACTCGGTCGATTGCCATTGTCGGCATGTCGAAGAACTCATCACGATCGAGCCACTTCGTTGCGACCTACCTTGCGGGGTCGACCGACTTCGAGGTCTACTACGTCAACCCGCGTGAGACCGAGATCATGGGCAAACCGGTGTACGCGTCGCTTGCCGACTTGCCCGTCGTGCCCGACATGGTCGATGTGTTCCGACGGGTCGACGATCTGCCAGCGGTCACCGACGAAGCAATTGCCGTCGGCGCGACGTCCGTGTGGTTCCAGCTCGGTCTCGAACATCGCGACGCGGCCGCCACGGCAGTTGCTGCGGGCCTCGATGTGGTCCAAAATCGTTGCCTCAAAATCGAACACGCCAGGTTTCGTGGTGGCCTCCACACGGCTGGCTTCAACACGGGCGTGATCGACAGCCGCCGCGCCCGCCTGGTCTAGATCTTCCTGCAATGCCGTTCAGCCCGCGTTTAGAAGTGAACGTGTTGGCGGCACCATTCGTACATCGCGATGCCCGAGGCCACGCCCGCATTGAGTGACCGCGTCGAACCGAATTGCGTGATCGCGCAGGTCACTTGGGCCGCTGCAAGCGCGGCCCCGGAGACGCCGGGACCCTCTTGGCCGAAGAGGAGGACGCATTGCTCGGGCAGGGCGGTCGACTCGATCGGCACGGACCCTTCGACGTTGTCAATCGCCACGATCGGCAAGCCACCAGCAGTCGTCCACGCGACGAAGGCGTCGACGTCAGCGTGGTGGTGGAGGTGGAGGTATCGGTGCGTCGACATCGCGCCCCTGCGATCCCAACGGTGCGGCCCGATGATGTGCACCGCACGAGCGAGGAAGGCGTTGGAGTTACGGATGACCGAACCGATGTTGAAGTCGTGCTCCCAGTTCTCGATTGCCACATGGAATCCGTGGCGATGGTGGTCCAGGTCGGCAACAATCGCGTCGACCGACCAGTAGCGGTATCTATCAAGCACGTTGCGACGGTCGCCTGCAGCCAGGAGTTCGGGATCGAAGTGCGGTTCGGTCGGCCATGGCCTGAGGTGCGGGCCGACGCCGACTTGGTCTGTCTGATCTGTCGCCACAACCGAACCGTACCCAAGGCCCGGCGGATCAACGGATGAAGTCGTTTGGTGAAAGCGGTGTCTGGCACGATCGCCAGCATGGATTTGCAACTCAGCGGCAAACGCGTCATCGTCACCGGAGCAAGTAAAGGAATTGGCCTCGCCATTGCGCGGGCCTTCCTTGTTGAGGGGGCTGAGGTCGCGATTTGCGCCCGAAACGCCGACGATCTCACTGTTGCCGCAGCTGACCTGTCGGCGTCGGGGACGGTGCATCACCACATTGCCGACATGGGGGTGAAGGGTGAGCCGGCCGGTTTCGTCGAGTGGGCGGCCGGCCAGATGGGCGGCCTCGACATCGTCGTGTCGAACGTGTCCGCGATGGCCGGGCCCGATTGGGAGATGTCGTGTGCGGTCGACCTGATCGGTATGGATGCGCTGGTCCGTGCCAGCCTCGAGAAGATGGACGACCATGCCGGATGCAACGTGATTTGCATCGGGTCGCGGGCAGCGAGCGTCGCTGCGCCGCGCATTGCTGCCTACGCAGCGGTCAAGGCGGCAACGGTCAGCGCGATGAAGACGCTGTCGCGCGAGGTTGCACGGCGGGGGATTCGCGCCAACGTCGTGTCGCCCGGCGACATTATTTTCGAAGGCGGTGTCTGGGACACGGCGAAGAAGGAGAACAGCAAGCTCTGGGAAGCGATCGTGAAAGAGAACCCGTTCCGCCGGCTCGGTACGCCCGAAGAAGTCGCCGACGTGGTTGCGTTCATTGCCAGCCCGCGCTCCAGCTTCGTGACCGGCGCGAATATCCTCGTCGACGGTGGCGCCACCTCCGGGCTCCAGATCTGACCTGAGCCGATCGTCGTACTCGCGACGTGGCAAGGTGGATGCATGCACACGTCGATCGAGTCCTTGACGGGCGAGACGGTTGAACTGCTCCAGCAGTTGATCCGGAACCAGTGCGTCAATGATGGCCTACCCGAATCGGGTAACGAACAAGTCAGCGCGACGTTGCTCCGCGACGAGATCGAAGGTCTTGGCCTGGATCACGAGTTGATCGAAACGAAACCCGGCCGCACGTCGCTGATCGCCCGCTATCCGGGCACCGACCCCGGCGCACCAGCGCTCTGCCTGATGGGCCACACCGATGTCGTGCCCGTCAACGCCGACGGATGGACCCATGATCCGTTTGGTGGTGAGCTGATCACGTCATCCGAAGGAGTGCCCGAAGTCTGGGGCCGAGGTGCGGTCGACATGCTGAATCTGACGTCGTCGATGTTCGTGGCATTTCGCGACATCGTGCGAACCGGCACGAGGTATCCGGGCGACATCGTCTACTTCGCCGTGGCCGATGAGGAAGCTGGTGGCGTGCTCGGTGCAGCGCCGATTGTCGAGCATCAGTGGGACTTGGTCAAGTGCGACTATGTCCTCACCGAGTACGGCGGTACGCCGTCGGTCAAAGACGGTGCGACCACGGTGCTGCTGACGACCGGCGAGAAACATTCCGCAGGCCGACTCCTGGTGGTCCACGGCACGCCCGGTCACGGATCGATGCCCTATGCGACCGACAATGCACTGGTCAAGGCAGCCAAAATTGTCGACCGACTCGTCAGCTCGAAGGTCGTCCCGCGGATCGATGAGATGTTCAGGGCGCGAGTCAAAGCGCTTGGCCTCGATGCCGACATGGAGGCCAGGCTGACTGACCCGGCGCGGATCGACGACGCGCTCGCCGAGCTCCCGCCCGACCTCGCACGCAACGTGCACTCCTGCTGTCACGCCACGTACAGCCCAAACATCATGCGGTCGGGCGACAAGTTCAACACGGTGCCTGACGTTGCCAAGCTCCAGATCGACATTCGGCTGCTACCTGGCGAAACCCAAGACGATGCCGATGCGCATCTCCGTGCAGTGATCGGCCCCGACCTGCTGCCTTCGGTCGACATTGAGCCCGTCCGCGACGACTTGAACAACGGCACCGCGCTCTCGTCGACCGAGACCCCGATGTGGGGCGCACTGCGCGACTCAATCCAGATGGCGTATCCGAATGCATCAGTGCTGCCGAGCCTCGTGACCGGTGCAACCGACGGGCGCTTCTTCCGCCAGCGCGGCGTGCCGGCATATGGCGCCGGCCTGCTCAGTCATCATGTGACACTCCCAGAATTTCTCAGCCGATTCCACGGGCACGACGAACGAATCGACATTGAATCGCTGCGTCTGACGACACAACTCTGGCTCGACGTGCTCGACCGCCTCTGGGTTTGATTGCCGAACAGCACCGTGTCACACCGTGGTCTGACCGAAGTGTGACAGTTCACGGGTTGAGGTAGCTCCGGAGGCCGTCTTCTGCGACTCCTGCGACTTTGACAAACAGGCTGTCGAGCTGCGCTGGGCTCAGCGGTGGATCTTCCTCCAGCAGTTCGAGCCCAG
>JBLIKS010000101.1:0-8561 GCA_047635555.1 Candidatus Azotimanducaceae bacterium | reverse complement strand
CTGGTGAGGAACTCATCGACTTTTGTGCAATCCATGATGAGGTCGACGTGGCGGTGATCTCGGTGACCGACCCGGATGCCGCTGCCCTGGCTGAAGAAGTTGCAGAAAAGATCCGGGCGTCAGGAACACCGACACTTGTCGGGGGGTCGGGCAAGACGCTTGGTGGGCTCATCGATGATGTCCAGCAAGCAGCCGACAGCCGTCTTTCCTGACGAGGGCCGTACTGGCGCTCGGCTGGGGTGCTGGTGGCGTTCTCAGGCCGCAAGGAGTTCACCGTCCGTAGCCTGCTTGCGTGGCCAGGTTCCGATTAAAGAGAGCGCGGACTGTCCGTGAGGTCCTTGAGGCCCTTGGCATGCCACCGGAAACGATTGACGAGGCCGAAGCCAGCGGCACCGCAGAACTCGTTGCCATCGATGCCGTCGTGCTTCCCGGCAAGGCAAAGTTGACCATCGACGACGTGGCTGAAAAAGTCGGCGTCGAGGCCGACGTCGTCAGGTCGTTTTGGCGGGCCCTGGGTTTCGTCGACACCGATGACGGCGAGCGCTCCTTTACCAAGCATGACGTGGCGATTCTCAAGTCGTTGGTCGCGCTGACGCAGAACGGCCTCGTCGATCCCGACATTGCACTCCAGGTTTCTCGGGTGATCGGCATGTCGCTTGCGAACGTCGCGACCGCCGTCGTCGATGCTGGCGCAGGACGTTCAGTAGAACGTCGAGAGGCGGCAGCAAGCGCTGGCGTTTCAGGCGATGCGGACGACGACCCGAGCGCGCTCGCTGTTCGCTCCGGCGAGCTGCTGCCGTTCATGTCGGAGGTCATCGACTACTCGTTCCGGCGGCACCTGCGCGCCGCAGCGCGTCGGCGCGTGTTGCTCGCTTCGTCGCCAGGCGGCGAAACGCAGGTCATCGGGTTTGCCGACCTCGTGCGTTTCGCCGAACTGAGCCTCGACCTCGACGACCGCGAGCTCGCTGATCTTGTCGGTCGGTTCGATTCGTTGGTCCACGACATCGTGGTGGGCAACGACGGCCGGATCGTCAAGATGATCGGCGATGCTGCGATGTTTTCGGTTGTCGATCCGGCCCAAGGGGCGCTGATTGCTCTGGAGATGGTCGGTGCCGTCGACCGTGATCCGATCCTGGGTGGCCTCAGGGTCGGCATGGCGAGCGGACCGGTCCTGGCGCGCGATGGCGATCTCTATGGACCCGTCGTGAACACGGCGAGCCGTCTTGGAGCGATCGGTCGGGCCGGTGCAGTCAACGTCAACCAAAGTCTTCGGAACGAACTGGCCGGTGACCGAAGGTTCGCCTTTCGGAGCCTCGGGTCACGCAACCTCCGCCACATCGGCGAGGTGCGCGTCTACCGACTCCGTCCCGGCCCCATCGGCCAGCACCCGTCCTCTCACCCGTCCTCCCACTCCGCGGAGTAGCCGGGCGGCACGTCCGTGGCTTGAGAACGGTCACGATCTATGGATCCGGACCTCCGCGACTTGACTGACGACGACGCCGAGCTGATCGAGTTCGCCGGTGGCCCCTGCGCCGAACTGGTCGGCGCGTCATCTCGGGACAGCGCGGACAGCGCGAACAGCGCGGACGGCGTGGCTCGTTCGTCAACCTTCACGCAAGAATGAGGGCATGTCACTGCACGTCACTCGGCCGACCATTTCGCAACTGCGGACGCTTGCTGATGCGTCGGCTGGAGACGAGCTGACGTACTCGCCAGTCGGCATCACCGCTGAGAGCACCGCTCCACCCGGCTATCGCCGCGGCCACTGGTCTCGCAAGCTCGGGAACGGTCGCCCGGTCTTTACACGCGCCTCCGAGGCGCTTCGCGACTGGCGTATGCAATCAACGTCAGGGCTGATCGTGGCTCACCCAGGACAACCGGCCGTCGGGGCCGTTGTTGCAATGGCCGCGCCCCTGCCCGTTGGCTACATCGACGTGGTGTGTCGCGTTGTCGCCGTGGACGATCAGCACGACCGATTCGGGTTCACGTACGGAACGTTGCCGGTGCACCCTGAACAAGGCGAGGAGTCTTTCGCGATCGTCATCGCTCCCGACGGGGCCGTGACGGTCGAGATCACCGCGGTGTCGCGCTCGCGTCATCCGTTGGCTCGGGCATTCCCCCCAATAGCGCAACGACTCCAACACATCGCGACGAATCGGTACCTCGACGCCATGCAGGCCCTCGTCGCTGAGTAGCCAACAACTATCGCCGACTGAGATCCGCTCGGGCAAGCGACCTTTTGTGGTCAGGAACCCGCTGCTGTGGTTGACCACAACCGTTCGACTACAACCATGTGGGGCAGGGTCAGCATGCTGACGAAGACCAGCGTGATCGGGACAATCAACTCGGTCTGGCCGAGAGACTGTGCGCCACCGACGAGTATCGCCAGCGCAGCAATCGACACGGCGCTCCGCGGGGCGACGAGCCGGGCCAATTCCATTGGTCTCAATGCCGCCAAGGTCGTACGGTGGCCAAGCACGTTGGCAAGAACGCCGAGGTGGTTCAATGAGTGCCACAACCCGAAATACACCGCGAACCCGATGAGGGGGTCGGCCGCAACGAGGAGCGCCGTCAAACAGATGATGGTGATGACCTCGCGCTTGATCGTTGCCCGATCGCCGATGCGCGGTGCGACGACGAGCCCGACAACGAGGTGCTGCCCGACCAGCACCGTTGACCAGAGGGCTGTATGCCCGGCGAGCCATGGCCACAAGGTCGGATCGAATCCGCCCAACCGTTCGATCACCGGCGCGACCGTGGTGAGATTGGCAACAAGTACGAGCCCGACCAAAAAGAGCCCGCGTGACAGCTGGATTGCGAGCTGTAACCAGCGGTTCATCGCGAGGTAAGCCAGATCGCTCTGTCCGAAGTGATGGATCGAGACGAGAAGAAACCCGGCCAGGGCAACCCCGGGGATCGCCAGCCAAACCAGCCCGTATGCGGCCATCGCTCCGACATACAGAAGGTGGAACCGCAACTGCGAGACCTGAGCAACGGGGGCGAGCCCTGATGTCGATGGACCGGTACGTTCGAACGTCGCAGCGACGAGGTGATCGACCGCTCCGTGTGGAATTCCAAACAGGGCAATCACGAACACAACGATCGCGACCGAGACCGTGTCGTTCGACGAGGTCACCATCGCCGCCGTCGTGACCAATGCCGTGATTGCCACCACGAGGCGGAAGATTCGTGGTGACGTCGGCGCCCGACGTGCCTCGAGACGCGAGACGAGCGCGGTCATGGGCGGCGAGTGATGGCAGTTGCCAGGTCGGCGCCGAACTCGGCGACAGCGGCTCGCACGAACGGGACCCAAGGCAGTTTTGCGACCATCCGCGCATCTTTGCCCAGAGTGCTGTCCTCATCGAGGAACGTGAGTACGTCGTCGATTGACGTGCTTGCGTAGAGGCGCTCAAAGATAGTTCGACCGTGCTCGGGGTGGTGATGCAAGATGTTGAGCAAGGTGCGATCGGCGAACCGGTAGCGCCCCGGGGGCTGGGGGACAGGTGACGGCGTGGTGCCGTCGGCCCAGTGGCTGATCAGATGGCGGGACTGGGAATGGATCCGCTGAAAGGTGTAACCGCTTGTTGGTTTCGTCATCCCGCCGACGGTGCCGACGTTCCAGACATGCTGGCCCCATTGCTGGCCTGGGCGACGATCATCCATAGGGATGACGCCGTACTCGGTGCGGTCGATCGAGACGTCGCCCGCCCCGAGCCGATCGAGATGCTGACGGATCTGTGCGTCGTAGAATGCATTGTCGCGAGGCTCAAGAGAGAACATTGTCAGTTCGACGAGTGCCCGATTCGGTGCCTCGGGAAGAACGTAGAAAAATGTGGTGGCACTGAGCTGGTCCGTGTCGAAATCCATCAGCGTTGCGACGTGGGGGTCAAAAATCGGGAATTGGGTCCGAACCTCCCAGCCACCAAAGTGTTGCCGCAGTGGGTGACGGACACGAGCAACGCTGTCGGACGGCGACAACTGCGTGCTTTGCAGCACGAGTGGTGCACGCAGCTCGCCTTCAGCAAGTTCGACGACTCCGCCGTCAGGATCGTCACGAAGACTGATGATGTCCTGAGTAACAAATCGAATGTTGGGGTGACCAGCGGCCTCCCTGAGAATGGCTGCTTCGTAGTCCCGCTGCCGGACACGGTGGTAGAGCCGCTGGCCTGACCCTGACGTGGCTATTCGCGCTTTGTTCTGCAGTTGGCCGACGGTTTCCCACCCGGGGAACCGAACCTTCAAACGGGCCCAGCTCCTATCTGCAAGGTCGGCAAACGGTGCATCTTGTGTTCCCCAGAACGCCCAGGTCCGATCGTCGCCGACCTCAAAGTCACGGTCAATCACAATGACATTCCGGTGTTCGTTCGGCCGTTGCATGACCTGCCACAGCGCGCTCAACCCAGCACAGCCTGCTCCGGCGATGATCAGATCAGCATCGAACGTGGCCACGCGCTACTGCCTAGTAGTCGGCGCGAATGATGTCTCGTGTCGGCACTTCGCCTTCGGGGTTTTTCGGATCACTGGCGATTTTTGCAGTGAGTTCGGGACTCGACTTCATCTGTTCTCTGGTCAACTGCAGCCCACCGGCGATGACCGTGCCGTAGACGGTGAGAAAGAAGACGAGCACACCGACACCGAAGATGACAATTGTCATGAGTCGACCTTCTCGCGTTCAGTGACTGCGACCGATTCTCGTGCCGGCGCAACGATCAGGGTGCCGAGTGAATGAATCGACGGGACCCAAAGACCGACGAAGATGCCAGCGCTCTCTTCGCCCAGCACGAAGTACAGATACACCGAAAACAGGAACGACATGAACCCGGCTATAAGAAACGGAAGTTTGGTCTTGAAGTCCGACGGGAGGTTGTTGAAAAGATTTTTCACAGAGGTCCTTCCCTCAATAGTATTTCATCACACGTTAGCACTAATAAAAACGAACGCAATGGCCGCACGCACAAGTTGTATGGCGCGCGCGTGAACCCTGAGCTCAGGATGGCCTTCAGATGCAAGGCCGCCTATGCTGAGGCCATGAAGATCGTTGGCCGAATCGCTCAAACAGTCGCAGCACTCTGGATTCTTAACGTCTGGTTCAACCGATTTAACAAAGACACCGGCTACCGCGGCGGCGGCGCGACCAACATGCAAGAGGAATTTGCAGAGTACGGGTTCTCGAAAAACCAGATGTATGCCGTTGGCGCAGCCAAGGTCAGCCTGGCGACCCTCATGCTGGCCGGGCACGCAGCACCCAAGCTGGTCCGCCCAGCCTCCACCGGCCTCGCAATGTTCATGGTCGGAGCGCTCGGCATGCACATCAAGGTCAAAGACCCGATCAAGCGTTCAATGCCAGCGATCACTGTCTTGGCGCTGTCGACCGTGGCGGCGCTCGCTGCTGACGGCCGCGACTGACAGCAACAGCTCACGGTTCCTCGAGAACGCAGCTCTGCAGGTCGTTGCTCAGATCACTGGGTGACGAACAGAAACACCAGCGTTGCGTTCAACACCGCGAGGGTTCCAGCAGGAACCATCAGCCTTGGGCCATCGTGAATTTTGTGGCGAGCAGCAAGCCCAAGCAGCATCATCAGCGTGAGCCCGCTGGCCGCAGCGGCCCCCAATGGCGCAACGAAGATCCCGATTGCGACTCCGGCTGCACCTAACAACTGCATCAAACCGACGAAAACCCGCACTCTCGGCATGCCGTAACGCTCGAACTCGCCACGCGGCGGATTTCCGAAGAGCGTCTCGGCTCCGTAATAGAAAAACGCCAGTGTCGAGGTGGCGGCGAGGGTCACCAGGAGCATCTAGGTGCTGACTGTATGACCGTCGGTGACATGTCGTTCGTTAATGTGCGCACTCGGTTGCCGTCAGCCTGAAGTTGAGGGACGACTCGTACGTGCCGCACGCACGATTTCGGCGGCATCTGCCGGGAGGGGCTGGCGAAACAGGCCAGGAGGTACGGTCGCTCCGGCCCGGACGAGGGCCAGGTGCCAAGAGGGCGATGATCCGAGCGTCCAGCGAAGGCCGCTCACAACGGCCCCTCCCAGACGCGATCGTGCCTGCTGCGGTTGCAGGTCGAGAATGTCACTGATCCGTGCGGGGATGGTCGACACGGCTGCATCTGAGAGCGGTCTGTAGCCCAGCTTGACGCCCAGCGGGAGCGGTGGGTTCCGAAGGAACGCAGTTGCGTTGGCCTGGTCGGCCGAAGCGCAGAGTGCTGGATGGTCAGCAACCCATTTCGAGAGGTCGTTCGCCGTGAGCGGCAGGGGCGATGCTCCGAGAAGGGCCCCGATCGAGGCCTGCTCGGTGACGAACTGGTCGGCTTCGAGCACGGACAGTCGCTCGGGTCCAAAGGTTTGGTACGCCACCAAAAACGAGTCGGTCAAGACGTTGTGAACCCAAGCTGCCAATTCGGGCTGCGCTGCGCTGTATGGCTCGCCGCGTGCCGACTCGCCCCGGACCGGACGGTGCGCCGAACGTACCTCGGCCACTGCAGCTTCCACCTCGGGGTGGGAGCCATAGGTGGTCTCGGTGACGTAGAACGATGTTCGGTTGAGCCTTCCAAAGGGGTCGGTCCGGTAACGCGAATGTTGTTCGACGCCAGCCACGACCTCGGGATGAGCTGCCTGAACGAGTAGCGCCCGAATCCCACCGACAAACGCGGCGGTGTCACCGATGACGCGCCACGAAATCGAGTCGGGGCCGAGCAGGCCCTGGTCGCCCTGGTAATCCAGGGTGTTCTTGAGCGGCATTGGGCCGTGGGAGAACAGCGATGTCGTAGCGGAAACGACTTGGTCACGAATGTAATTAATCATGGTGTCAGCCGTACGTGGCTCACCCTCAAGTTACTGAAGGGCCCAGGGACATGCTCGATCGTTGTCGAGTCTTTCTCGATCGTGAGGTCGGGAGGTGCCAGGTGCGCAATGCCTATTGGAGGTCTTTGTCTTGATCGCTCGCAGTGAGGCCGAGCCGGGCTGCGGCGGCAATTGCCGCTGACCGATTTTGTACACCAAGCTTGATGTATGTGTTTTGCAGGTGGCGGCGCACGGTTCGCTCGCTGTAGCTCAGATCTCGAGCGAGGTCGACAATGGTTCGCCCAGCGGCGACTGAGCGAAGCAGTGACATCTCGGCAGCGTTGAGGTCCGAGCGCGGCTGCTCGCGCTTCGCAAGCAGCGCAAGGTTCTGGGCAGCTTGGCGGGGCAACAACACCTCGCCGTGCACGGCGGCCTTGACGACGTCGGCCGTGATTGCGCTCGGCATGTCGAGATACACCACCCCGGATGCGCCACTGCTCAGTGCTCGGATGTAGCCATCAAGGTCGAGGGTCGAAACGACAGCGACCACAACACAATCGGGGTCGGCAGCGAGTTCTTCGAGCTGCTCCCAACGCCGGGCATCGTCGCAATGCACGATGGCCACCCATACTGAGTCGGGTTCACGTGGGCCTTGCTCGAGACCAAAGTCCACAAGTTGGCCGAGTACTGCCTCGTTATAGGCGATGAGCCCGCCGAAGATTTCCACTGCTGTCACATGGTGACGCTACTTGCAACGTCGCACTTGTTGGGACGAGCTGCCCGCTTCCAGACAACTGGCTGTCCGGACCCCGCCAACCGCCTCCCGCCGCAATCGAACCGCAGGGGCGAGCCCGAGACTTCGTGAGTGAAAGTGCGGGCATGGAAACCGAATTGGCGGCAGGCCGCGAGGCGCGTCGGGATGAGTCGGCATTCCGCTCTCAGCGCGGTGCAGAGCATCACGACCAAGGCACCCCCGTCCGTCGCGGTCCAGGCGTTATTCTTGATCATCGGGTCAAGCCTGATCGGTATTGCCGTCGCGCTCTTAGTCGAGGCGCGCCTTGGGTTGGCCCCCTACGACGTGTTGTCCTCGGGCATCAGTCAGCGCGTCGGTCTGTCGCTTGGCCAGGCCAGCTGGTTGATCGCGGCCGGTTTGACATTGGTCGCAATTGTGCTGGGTCGCCGGCCCAGCCGATGGGGAATCGCGTATGTGTTTCTGAATGGCGTGGCGATCGACGCGGCGAGCGGAATTCTGCAAGAACCGTCGTCAATGTCGCTTCGAATCGGGTTCGTTCTGGCAGGCATTTTGACAATGGCTGCAGGCATCAACGTTGTGCTCCACTCGGGCACTACAGGCGGCCCGTTTGAGCTGCTTGCGGCTGCCGGAGAGGACCGCGGTGTCAGCGCGGTGAAGGTTCGCTACGGCCTCGACGCCGGCGTCTTGGTGTCGGGAGTCGCCCTCGGAGGTTCGTTCGGACCAGCAACTGTCGCCTACGGCGCCTTGATGGGCGTGACGATCATGACGGGGAATCAGGCCCTTGCCGATCATCGCCGGGGCCGGGCCATGCGATCCAAGGACGAGATGCGCAGCGCACGCGAGGCGCGTCGCAACGGACTGCGCATCATCGATGCCCGACAGACGCCGGCCGCCATCGAATGCGACCGCCCGAAAGTGCCCGCGATGCGGCGACCGATCATGCAGGTCGCAAGCTCGACGCGCACAACTACCCAGCTACGAGCCGCAGTTGTCCCGCAACGAGCAACTGCACCCCGTCC
>JBLIKS010000100.1:0-8635 GCA_047635555.1 Candidatus Azotimanducaceae bacterium | reverse complement strand
GAGCCTGGGCCAATGCGGCGGACAGCACATCGGCGGGGATGCCATCGATCTTGGTGTCGAGCTGCAGGGCCGTGATGGCGTCTTCGGTACCAGCGACCTTGAAGTCCATGTCGCCCATGGCGTCTTCGGCACCGAGGATGTCGGTCAGCGTGATGTACTTGCCGTCCTCGTAGATGAGGCCCATAGCGATACCCGACACGTGGCTACGCACCGGCACGCCGGCATCCATCAGCGAGAGGCTGGAGGCGCAAACCGAACCCATGGAGGTCGAGCCGTTGGAGGCCATGACCTCGGAGACGAGGCGCAGCGTGTACGCGAAGTCTTCCTGGTTCGGGATGACGGGCAGGACGGCTCGGGCTGCGAGGGCACCATGGCCAATTTCGCGGCGCTTCGGCGAACCGACGCGGCCGGTCTCGCCGTTGGCCCACGGCGGCATGTTGTAGTGGTGTAGGTAACGCTTCGTGTCGTTCGGCGACAGCGAATCGATCATCTGGTTCATCCGCGGCATTGCCATCGTGAGAACGTTCATGACCTGAGTCTCGCCACGCTGGAACAGGCCGGAGCCGTGTGCACTGGCGAGCACGCCGACCTCGGCGGTCACCTCACGGAGATCGCCAGGCGCCCGACCGTCGATACGAATACCTTCGTCGAGAACGCGGCGACGCACCATCTTCTTCATGAGGGAGCGAACGGCTTCCTTGACCATCTTGGACTGGCCGGGGAACGCACCGTCGTCACCACAGAGCTGCGCGACACAGTCAGCAGCGACTGCGTCGACGGCGGCGTTGCGCTCGCCCTTGGCAGCGATCTTGACAGCGGGCGCCATGCCCTTGGCGCCAATCTTTTCGACAGCATCGAAGATTTCGGGGGTGTAGTCGAGGACCGGGGTCCAGGACATCGGCTCGATCGGGCCGTGGGTGGCGATGACCGAGGCAACGAGTTGACGCTGCAGTGCGATCGATTCCTTGATCCACACCTTGCATGCCTGGAGGGCGTCGCCGAGGACTTCTTCGGTGACCTTCTTGGCGCCATCGTCGTAGTAGTAGAACGCGTTCTCGGAGCCACCGGCTTCGACCATCATCACAGCGACGTCGCCGTCTTCCAGCTCACGGCCGGCTATAACGATCTCGAAGGTGCCGTTCTCGGACTCTTCGTAGGTCGGATGCGGGATCCATTCGCCTTCCTGGCTGTAGGCCAGGCGGACGGTGCCAAGCGGACCGTCGAACGGGATGCCAGAGATCATCAGTGCGGCGGAGGCTGCGTTGATCGAGAGCACGTCGTGCGGGTTTGACTGGTCAGCACCGAGGACAGTGGTAACAACCTGCGTCTCGTGGCGGAAGCCCTCGGGGAACGAGGGGCGCAATGGCCGGTCGGTGAGGCGGCAGGTGAGGATCGCGTCCTCGGTCGGGCGGCCTTCACGACGGAAGAAGGATCCGGGGATCTTGCCTGCGGCGTAGGCCCGCTCTTCAACGTCAACCGTCAGCGGGAAGAAGTCCATGCCCTCACGGACGGACTTCGCTGCATTCGCAGTGGTCAGTACTTGTGTTGCACCGATCGATGCCACGACGGCACCCATCGACTGGGGGGCAAACCTGCCCGTTTCAAAGATGAGTGTCTTGTCGGTCCCCGAAATGGGCCCGGACACGGTAATGGCTTCAGCCATGATGATTCCTTTCGATCACGCGACACCCTGCCGCGTGGCTTCTGTGCGAAGAAAGGAGCCGGTTCCCAGGTCTGACCCGAGATCGACGGCTTGAAATCAAAGACTCCGCACGACATCTCGGAGTCATCCACCGGCAACGAGCGCCAGAACTCCGTCGACCGGACGTTCCGGTCAGGGGCCAGTGTACCCAGAGTGGCCGCAACAACACGCGGACCCCTCAAATGCGAAACGACCACTCGCCGAAGCGAGCAGCCGTTTCACTCAAATTGTCTTTCTGATCTACTCAGACGGGAACATGGCTTTCCGCACGCAAAGAAACCGAGGGGGAAAGCTGGCCCGTCTCAGCGAACTACCTCCGGAGGCCGAGGTCTGCGATGATTTTGCGGTAGCGCTCGATGTCGATGCCCTTGACATAGTCGAGCATGCGGCGGCGGCGGCCGACGATCATCAGGAGGCCACGACGGCTGTGGTGGTCCTTCTTGTGCATCTTGAGATGCTGTGTGAGGTGGGTGATCCGCTCGGTCATGAGCGCGATCTGCACTTCGGGGGACCCGGTGTCAGTTTCGTGGATCCGGTTGTTTTCGATGGTCTCAACCTTGTTGGGCATCAGACTGCCTTCCTCGTCAGCATCACGCTGACCGTTGTGGAGGTCGCAGCCGGCTCGGATGAGCCGATCTGCATCACGCCCACGCCAAAGCCTGAACGGACTCGGCAATACTACGGCGCGACTGACGCAGCCACAACGAGCCGAACCCACGCCGAGTGGAACAGCACCGTTACGCTCGCCCGAGTGCGTGGCGCTGTTTCAATTTCGAAAGTCTTCAAGACCTTCGCGAGCCGTGGCCGACGTGGCCCCGGGCCTGTCGTTGCCCTCGCATCGGTCAACCTCGAGATCAAACCGGGCGAGGCGGTCACCCTGCTCGGGCCGTCCGGTTGCGGCAAAACAACATTGCTCCGTCTCATCGCTGGCTTAGAGAACCCCACCAGCGGCTCGATCACGATCGACGGACATCTCCCAGCCGAAACGCGGTCGCGTAAGCAGATTGCTTTCGTCCCGCAAGCGCCAGCACTGCTGCCTTGGCGAACGGTCGCTGCCAACGCTCGCGTCCTCCTCGACGTGAACCCGAACGCTGGCACAAAAAACTCGGCCAATGTCAACGAACTCCTCAAATCGGTCGGCCTCGGCGACTTCACCGAGGCGTATCCACACGAACTGTCCGGCGGGATGCAGCAGCGAGTCGGCCTTGTCCGCGCCTTCGCACTCGACGCCCCGCTCATTCTGATGGACGAGCCGTTCGCCGCTCTCGATGAGCTCACCCGAGCCGATATGCGCCATCTCCTCGTCCAACTCCGAGATCAGCGCAGCTCGACGCTGGTTTTCGTCACGCACTCGATCTCTGAGGCCGTGTTCCTCTCCGATCGTGTTGTTGTGATGTCCGGTCGTCCTGGCCGGATCACGCAACTCATCGATGTGCCACTCGAACGGCCTCGACAACCCGAGCTTGAGGACGAACCGGAGTTTTTTGCAATCACCCGGCAACTGCGGCACGGGCTCAGCAAGGGCCGAGCTGCATCATGACCAGACTGAACCTGATCACGACGCGCGTGCTGCGCACCTGGTGGATCGCCCCATTTGTCGGCGTCGTCGTGTTCGCTGGACTCTGGGAAGCCCTCGTTCGGATTTTCGATGTCCGGCCGTTCGTGCTACTTGCGCCTTCGGAAATCGGCACTGAACTCAGGGCCACACCGGGCTTCTTCATCGAAAACGCTGTGGTCACAGGTCGCCACATGGTGATCGGTTTGGTCATCTCGCTGATTGTGTCGATCGGTATTGGAGCTGTGATGGCTTCGGCCCGATTCATCGAGGAGGCAACACAACCGGTCCTCGTCTTCATTCTTGTCACTCCGTGGGTTGCCTACGTCACCTCAGTCGTCACATGGCTCAACTTCGGCGAGGCACCGATCGTCTTCATGGTCGCGTTTACGTCTTTGCCGATTTTCACGTTTGGCGTCGTCGGCGGCATGAAGTCCGCTGATCAGTCGGCACGGGAGCTGTTTGCTTCGATCGATGCCCGCCGGATCGACGTGCTCTTCCGCCTCCGGCTGCCGGCCGCGCTGCCATCCATCTTCACGACTGCCCGGTTCGCCGTGGGCCTTGGCCTTGCTGCCGCGTACTTCAGCGAAGGTGCCGCGCTGTCGAACGAGGGGCTCGGCGCCGCGGGCAAACGAGCCGCAGCATTTAACAACGGACCCACGCTCTGGGCCACCATTGTCACCACCGCAGCGCTCGGACTCATCGGGCTTGGCATCATCGCTGCGATTGAGCGTGTAGCCCTTCGCTGGCACGTCTCCCAGCGCTAATTCGTCCGGCACGGTAGCGCAACCTCGATGTGTCGACGGCGCGACGATTGAGTGAAGATCGTCCCGATACTTCCCCGCGATGTGCGTGATCGTTAGGATTTGGCCACGCGAATGAGTGCAGTCGGTTCAATTCGTTTTCAACGCTGTCCAGACGCCCCGTCGAACCTCAATGGAGATCTACATGCGAACGCGACCCCTCACCGCTCTCGCCAGCGCCGCCATACTGCTCTTGGGCGCGTGTGGCAGCGACGACCCGACCAGCGCATCGATTCCTGGTTCCGCCGCCAGCACCGCCGTGGTCGCCACCGATGCGGCTGCCAACACTGACGTCATCGCAGGTGAGCCCTTCCCGGACGCTCGATGTGAAGCGAACAAGGCTGCGGGCACGATCACCTACCTGACCGGCTTCGACTTCGCTGCAGCAGCATCAATCGTCGAGGTCATCGCCGCCGAAGCCGCCGGCTACTACACCTACCTGTGCCTCGACGTCGACATCAAAGCCAGCTTCTCGGTTGCCAACTACCCGCTGATCGCCGACAACACGGCGCAATTTGCCTCAGGTGGTTCGTTCAGTGAGGTGGCTGCATTCTCCGTCGCGAACGATGCTGACTTCGTCGTTACCGCTGTCGAAGGACGCACAGCAATCGAGACCCTCATCGTCAAGTCTGGCCAGGCTGCCGAGCTCGGCGATCTCGCCGGTTCGACCATCGGTGTGAAGGGCAAGTTGCCTCCGAGCATCGAAGCCATGATGCTCAGTGCTGGACTGACCGAGAGTGTCGATTTCGACACGGTGCTACTCGACGGGTTCGATCCAACGCAGCACATCGCCATTCCCACGATCGTCGGCTTCCCTGGTTTTAAGAGCAACGAGCCAGGCGGACTCAACCGGGCCGGTATCGGCTTCCAAACATTCGATCCGCTCGATTTCAACATTCCGGGCTCGTTCGGTGCAATTTACGCGAACCAAACGTTCATCGTCGAGCACCCCACAGCCGCCGAAGACTTCATGCGGGCCACCATGCGAGGGCTCGCTGATTCTCTCGCCGATCCCGTCGCGACCGCAAACATCGCCGTTGAAAAGGTCAACGCGAACGGCAATCCGAACTTTTTGTCCCCTGAAGGCGAAGTGTTCCGGTGGGAAACGGACGCCAAGTTGATTATCGACACGACACCTGAGGCCACAGCATTCGGCATTCCCGACACGGCCATGCTGCAGGCCGAACTCGATGCGTATGCCGCTGTCGGCCTGTTTGGCGAGAACGAGACTCCCGACGCTGCGTCACGCCTCAACAACGAAATCATTGCCAGCGTCTACGACGCCAACAACATGGTGATCTGGCCCGCCTGAGGCGTCACCCTTCGGCTGCCCCTACTGACTGAGGAGTCCTCGAGCGTGGGAGATGTCGAGGTCGAGCTGTTCTTTCAGCGATTCGATGCCGTCGAACTTTCGCTCGCTTCTCAGGAAATGAGTAAAACGGACTCGTGCTTGCTCCCCGTACAAATCGCCTTCGAAGTCAAGGAGGTGAGCTTCAAGAAGTGAACTGTCGGCGTGTTCGTAGAACGTCGGACGACGGCCAAGGTTTATTGCACAGGCATGCGACTCGCCTGATGTGCGTTCGTACCAGCCGGCATACACGCCGTCGGCCGGCAGCGACATCGAGTTCGGCACTTCGACGTTCGCCGTCGGAAACCCAAGCAGCCGGCCGCGCTGATCGCCGGTGACGACCGATCCACGGGCTTCGAAAGTGTGCCCGAGCATCTCGTTGGCACGGGTGACATCGCCGCCAGCGAGCGCACGACGAATTGCGGTACTGCTGACCGGCTCATCGACCCCGTCGACACGTGGCAGCAATTCGAGCGGCTCGACCTCGAAGTCGTGCTCGGCGCCCAGCTTGCGCAACAAATTGACATTGCCGTCTCGGTGTCGACCGAAGTGGAAGTCTTCGCCGACGACGATCACCTTGGTGGCAAGGCATTCGACGAGCACACGTTGCACGAATGACTCGGGTGACTCCCCTGCTTGCTCTGCATTGAACGGTACGACGACGACGACGTCGACGCCGGTTGCTTCGAGCAGTTCCATCTTCTGTTCAGGTCCAGTGAGAAGCAAAGGCGCCGACTCAGGCCGAACCACCGAAGCGGGGTGACGGTCGAACGTCACGACAGCCGACCTCGCTCCCAACTCGAGCGCACGTTGTCGGACGTGGGAAATCACGGCTTGATGGCCAAGATGCACCCCGTCGTAGGCGCCGATCGTAATGACGGTCCGCTCGCCAGGGAACGCACGAGCGGTCTGATCGTAGATGATCTGCATCGGGCTCGACGCTACCCGTGGGTGTCCATCAGGCACTATTCGAGCAAAGGGTGCCACAGCGCAATCTCTACCCTTGGGGGACAACGACGGCGGGTTTTGCCTCGCCTCGGTACGACTCGTAGACCGCGATGAGCGAACCCGCCGGGTTGAACAGTGCCCACGGCCCGTCGCCTTCAAAGTGTGGGAGCACACGGCCGTTTGCGACCACCGCAGCGAGATCGTCGGTGATGTCGACTCGATCGAGCGTGCGGACAGCCTCTTCGACGGGGAGCAGTTCACAGTCGTCCGGCCCGGCCGCCTCGCCGATCGTAAACCGGCCAACAGCGGTGCGGCGCAGGTTGCGGAGGTGGGCGCCACCGCCGAGCATCTTGCCGAGATCAGCGGCAAGCGTGCGAATGTAGGTGCCGGGCGTGCACTCCACAGCGGCGAGAAAGACGTTGGATTCGTCCGTCGGCAGCAACTGGAACGAATAGATTGTGCAGGGTCGCGGCGGCCGTTCGACTTCGATCCCCTGGCGGGCCAGTTCATGGAGACGCTTGCCATCGATCTTGATTGCCGAGACCATCGGGGGAATCTGCTCGATTTCACCCGTGAAATGCTCGGCGACCAGCGCTTGGGCCGCGACGAGTGACACTTCACCCATGTCGTAGGTGGCGGTTACTTCGCCATCGGCGTCGAGCGTGTCGGTCTCGCTTCCAAACACAATCTCGCCGAGGTATGCCTTGCGTGTCTTTTCAACGAAGCGAAGCAGCTTCGTTGCCTTGCCGACAGCGACCACGAGCACCCCTGTGGCGCTCGGATCGAGCGTCCCACCGTGGCCGACTTGGCGTTCATTGAAACGAAGCCGCAGCATGGCGACCACGTCGTGACTGGTGATACCCGTCGGCTTATCGACGATAACAATGCCGTGCGTCGTCGGCGGCTTCTTGCGAGCCATGTGAGGACCGCAGCGATCAATCGGTAGCTTCGCGGGAGCGGTATTGATCGCGCTCCCGGTCGGCGCGCAGAATTGTGTCGATGCGCTCAGCGGATCGGATCACCATGTCCGGCCTGAAACTGAGGATCGGTGTCTTTTTAGCTTTGATCTGTCGAGCGATCGACGACTGGAGCTTGATGCGATGCTCGCCAAGCGTCTCGACGATGTCGTCGTCGCCTTCCTCACCAGTGAGCGAGTCAAAAAAGACAATGGCACGGTTCAACTCAGGGTCGACGTCGACCGACGTGATCGTGACGAATGCAAGCCGTTCGTCGTCAAGCCGGACGAGATCGTCTGCGATGATCTCGCGCAACGTCTCACCTACACGTGCACTTCTCGGGTATTTCTGGCCGGTGTTGCGGCCGCGTCGCTGTGCCATATCGGCATCCTCTCATGTCAGTTTCAGTTGGGGTCAGACCCCAACTGAAACTCAGGTGTAGTCGGGAGCGTCCCGGTTGGATCGTTTGAGTTCGGCAACGCCCGACGTTGCGAGCTTCTCGATGGCATCCCAGAGTTCGGATGCTTCGACGCCCTTCGGCGCCTTCGAGATAACCGGACCGAAGAAGCTGCCTTCCTTGTCGCTGCCCGGACGGAAGGTAAGGATCGGCGTACCGACGTCCTTGCCTGCGCGGCTTAAAGCCAACTCGGTTTCGGCTCTGATGTATTCGTCGTGGCTCTCGTCGTCAGCATCGCTCAGGTACGCGGCCGAGAAACCAGCCTCATCGAGCACTGCTTCGAGGAACGCCTCATTGTCGGCCCGCGCTTCGTCTCGACGGTTGTTGAGATGCAAGGCCTCGCCGAGCGCCGTGTACCACGAGCCGACTGCTTCGCCGTCCTCTTGGAGCCGGATCGCATTGGCGATACGGAGCCCCTTGTGGCCAAGATAGTGACCAGCGCGGTACGCCGGCGTGTACCACTCCTGGTTGGTCTCCTCGTTGAGAATCCACAGCGAAATGAATCGCCAGTCGACCTCGTACGAGCGCTGCTGTTGCACATCCACCACCCAACGGGAGGTGATCCAGGCCCATGGTCAAACAGGATCCCAGAAGAAATCAAGATCCGGTTGCTTGGTCGCATCAGGATGAGCCATAAGCAAGAACCCTATCGGTCACACTGTGCCTGGCACAGTGTGACCGCTGCACCATCAGGTACGTGGAATTTCGCGATCTTCGAAGGTTTCGATGAGGTCGCCGGGCTTGAGGTCCTGGAAGTCGTCCAGGCCGATACCGCATTCGAAGCCCTCACGGACTTCACGGACATCGTCCTTGAACCGGCGCAGTGTTGCGATTGCGCCCTTCCAGATGATCGTCCCGTCTCGGAG